>PQXD01000024.1 GCA_003194485.1 Deltaproteobacteria bacterium | reverse complement strand
CAGCTATTTCCGCACTGGCAAATGGGTGTAAAACCGACGGCTGGATGATGGGAGCCCGGTGAGCTGAGAGGCTCACGCCGGGTTCTGAGAGGGCCTGGGGGTGAGATTCCCCCGGGCTACTCACCTCTTCCTCATAATGCATCAAGGCGTGTACCGGCACGGGCAGATCCTTGAGATGGGCCAGGGCAGCCTGCCAATTCCCGACATGAGCCGTGAGAAGCACCAGGCCTTTACCTTGCTCTATGAGTCCTAAGATAGTGTCCCATCCATCAAGGCTGCCATGTAGCCGGGCAGATCTATTAAGGCCCAGCCAGGCCCTGTCCACCAGGATCTGTCCAAAGGAATGGCATATTCTAAAGGTATCCCACCAGCGCTCTATCAGGTTGTGTTTCGGGAAACGTCGCCGGAGATATGGAGAAGTCAACCGGTGAATTCGGCGACTCGCAGAAACATAAGTCAATACCACAGGAACCAGTAGGGCATATGCCCCTGGCTGACCGGCTATTCGCAGGGTGAGATAAAAGATGCCGTGGCCGAAGGCCTCTAACCTTTTCAGGACAGCCTTTCGGAAACAATGATCTACGTGTCGCACTCCGCAGCTCCCTGGGTCCGCAACCAGCGGACAACAAAGTAGGTAGCAAGGCCTCCTGCAAGGCCGAGCAACGGCCCGACGATAAGAGAGCCCAGAAACCATTCCAGCAATCTTTGATGGAGCTGGTAGACCGTAGTATCCAATGACAGTTCCAGCAAAAGGTGGCCGTTACGCATGAAGTAGCCTGTCTCAATACATATCACAGGGACCACAGGCGGGCAGCATAACTGGCTGGCCGCAACAGCAGCAGGCTTGTTAAGATGTAGTCTGTGTGTGACATAGACTATGACAATGGTATGGCAGGCGATGAGGGGAAGGGCCCCAAGAAACAGACCCATCCATGCGGCGATTCCGAGCTGGGCCGGTGTACTGTGCTCCTGGCAGAGATGTTTGAGCAGTCGAACCGGGTGGAGAAGAGACATGTCCATAACTGACGGGGTGGCCCGGCCTGCAAGACGCCGGTGTGGCCAGGGATTCAAGGCCCTGAGGATCAGGCGCATATGGAGCACGGTCAGGCGAAGATTATCTTTCCACTGGCGGAAATGAGATATTCGCTTTCCCTTGCCGGGATAATGCACCCGGACAGGTGTGGAAAGGATAGGGATACCGGCCCATGCAGCCCGGACCAGGACTTCGACTTCGAAATCATAACGCCGGCCCCGGACTGGAAGATGGAGCAAAAATTTCACCGGATAAAGGCGCAAACCGCTTTGAGTGTCCGGCAGGTCCAGACCGCACTCGAGCCTGACCCAGAAGTTTGAAAATGTTCGGCCGAATAGACTGCTCTTGGGGGCCGTATCACGGGTCATCAATCTGGTCCCGACTACAATAACCGGCCGGTCCTGTGCAGTTGCGGTTTCAACTAATCGTGCCGCGTCCTCAGGGTCCAGTTGTCCATCCGCATCCACGGTAACAATGGCATCGTAGCCCCATTGTGCGGCGAGCCTGGCCCCAGTGAGTATGGCCGAGCCTTTTCCCTGATTGTGATTGAGACGGTGAAGCCTGCAAGGGAGGTCCGCGATCCGGTCCGGTCCCCTGTCTGTGCTCCCGTCATCAACCACGAGCACCGGCCAGCCTGCATTCAAGGCCCTTTCCACCACGGATCGCAGCGTTGAGCCGTGATTATAAACAGGAATGACCAGAAGGGTATGAGGAAGACGATGGTTCATTTTGTGCATGGTCTGCGGATCAACATGTCCCACATAGGGCCGGCATGTCCCCGTTCATGCAGGTAACGGATTCTTTTGTCCATGATCGAACAGGGATAGACTCGATCGATACGTCCGGCCCATGCAGCCTTGATTTGATGTTCTAATCTCTCACGTCGAATCTTGGGAGAAAAATAAAAAAACGGCTCCAGGAGCGATTGGCTTGCGTCCAGCCTACCTTCCCTCAGGACCCGTTCATATATAGGAGTACCTGGTAAGATGCGAATGCCTGTAAAGGCAAATACAACACATTTCTTCAGTCTTTCCAGATTGGCCAATCCCTCCAGTACCGTCCCGTCATCTTCGTCAGGGCCTCCGAATATGATGAAATGGGCACAGGAGATGCCAAGTGAGGCAGCCAGGTCGTTCGTGGCTATGACATCATCAAAGGTAAAGCCCTTGTTGAGGGCGCTGAGGGTCTGGTCGGCTGCGGCATCAGTACCTGTCTCCATGGCAACGAGCCCGGCCCGCTTGAAGAGTTTGAGCGCGTCTCTTGATACATTCTGAGGTCTGAAAAAGGCGCACCAGGGAGTAGTGTTTCCGGATCGGATCAGTGCCTCCGCCACCTGAAGACAATGGTCCTGCCCGTCATTGAAGACTGCATCAGTAAAAAAGACATAACGGGCACCCATATCTCGGGTAATGCGCATAACGTCATCAGCCACGGACCCAGGATCTCGAAATCGAAGACGATTTCCTTCAAGACCGGGATAGGAACAATAGGCACACCGGTGCGGACACCCTCGCTTGGTCTGTACATTGAGTATGCCCCCCCAACCCAGGTAATAGTCTGCAATCGAAGAATCATACCGCACAGGTTGCCACGGTGCATCGGCCGGTTTGGCCCTGAAGATGCGCTCATGTGGCGGGGTACCCCTTTCCAGACAATCTGCAAGCCACGGAAGTATTATCTCTCCCTCCCCGACCACGCCGTAGTCTGCCTGAAAAAGCTCCATAATGGCCTCCGGCATGATGGAAAAGGCCGGTCCGCCCAGCACAACGGGGGCGCGGCAGAGACGGCGAATCAGGGCCATAGTCTCCTGGGTCTTGGGAATAAAATTGTCCGGTGCAGTGCTGTCAACTGTATCGAGGTTGCGAATGGAGAGGGCAACCAGATCAGGCGGTGATGCCGAAAGCCGGCGGGCCAGGGCCTTGAGACCCCCATGGGCCAGCAGGTCGAACTGGTATGGCCGGTGGCCCGCGGCCTCTAAAGCCCCTGCAAGATGGGCAATGCCTAAAGGATAGACCGGGTAGGGGGTAGTCACCTGGTTGTCGGCGACCAGGAGACAGTCAAGGCCCACGGACTTCACCTTTGACAGGGACGGATGTGCGGCGATCAGGGGAGAGCTTTAAGGATTCATAGGTGCCATCTGCCAGCTCTTTTCGGATCACCTTTTGGAACAGACAGGCCATGCGCAGGGACTGCGGCATATCCTGGAAGAATGCCCGCCATGCATAGTGATACATCTCCTGAAGCTTATCCGGGCTCATGTGCTTGGGCCGGAAGCAGACCTCTGCCGTGGTATAGCGCTTCCAGTCGCGGTGGAGGATTCGGCCATCCCGCTCAAACAGCGCAGTGATCGGAGTATGTGGAAAGGGCGTCAGGATGCTGAATTCCGCCATATCCACATTGATCTCCAGGAGGAAGTCCACCAGACGTTTGATATAGTCTTCATCCTGGTTATCCGTACCCAGCAGGACTGCCGCCTCCACGCCAATGCCGTGATCCTTCAGCCGCCGGACACGGTTGCGAATTACATCAGAGGTGTCAAAGACGGCCTGATATACATACCAGCAGCCCGCCTCTGCTGCTTTAGCGATTACATACTCCTCGTCCAGAATAGGATGGCTGATCCACTTTTTCTTTAAAGGCTTCAAGGCGGCAAAGAGATCCAGGACCCATTTCCTATCCTGCGCAAGAGAGTTGTCCACCAGAAATAACCGGTTGTTGTCAATCTCATTTATTTCTTTCACTACCGTATCAAAGGGGCGAGGGCGGAATTGCCTGCCTCCGAGATATGCTGTGGAACATGGAAAACAGTTAAACCTGCATCCTCTGGATGCATGGACCAGATCCACCATCCGTACACCCCGATACGTATAACGCTCCCGGTTGAGAATTTCCCGTCTGGCCGGACCTACACTCTCAATTGGAGGGTGATCGAGGAAATAGTCATAGACTGGTTTCAGACGCCCTTTTTCCCAGTCGGCAAGGACTTTGGCAAGACGTCCATCTTCAACTTCTCCCAGAAAAAGACTGTCTACATGTTCAGCAACCTCTTCAGCATGAAGCATGGCGCCAATACCGCCCGCGATAACCCGGACGCCTCTTTGCCGGTATCTGTCAGCGATCTCAAATCCTCTGGGCAATTGACAGGTCAGCATCATGGACAAAAGCACCAGATCTGTCCCGGCCTCCAGGTCCAGATGATCCACGTTTTCATCTATAAAACATATATTATACTCTTCCGGTATGCTGGCAGCCAGGCATACCGGCCCATGCGGGGGCAGATGAAACTCCGTCTGCTCCGGCAGTTTGGGCCAATATGGATAGATAAGGGTCAAATGCGGCATTTCCCATTCACAATATGGAATTCTGCAACAGGTGCTTTTTCTTCAGCATAAGAAGGAGGAATATCCAGCCGGCCTGCCACCATGGCAGAGATTTCCGGATGGTTGGATAACCAGAGAATAGCTTCTTGTTCGACCTTTTTCATAAGGTCGTGCTCGGCAAAAATCGAATAGACAGGACCTGTCAGCCTAAAATGGCCAGCGGCTTCAGCAATCGCGATGTTTGGCAGGGTGTAACTGAAAACGGTGGGGCTTGCCAGATCCGGGCCTTGGCCCAGTGTTTCACAAAAGGCAAGGTCAGTTATTAATGATCCCCACCTGGTCACGGAAATAAGACCCACGATATTGGCACTGTGTATCTTATCGGTCTGTCCATCCAAGAGATCAGAAGCGCGAAGAGTACGTCCAACCGCTACTACAGCCATACGGCTCAGCAGGTCCATACGCCCCCACCTGCGGGGTATAGTTCCCAAAATGGCACGAATTTCTCGTCCGGGTAGTTCCTGGCCAAGACATGCCTGAGTTAATGGGCCAAGCATGTGTTTTATTACCTCTTTTTGGCTAAAATGTTATGCCTAACAAGAATCTGCTGGAATTTAATGGATCATTTGGTGTCTTAGTGCCGCCGTTCGATATGTGCTGGAAACGGTATTCAATGTTAAATTGATAATTTTTGTTCGTCTTGAACCGTATACCTATTCCTGCCTGGTAGTTCCCATTTAATTCGGATCCAAGACCCGGAATATCCGCACTCGTATAGAGGGGACCACCACCTGCAAAGGCATATGGGATAATCCGATTCAGCCCCGTAAATGTCCAGCCGGCAAGAAAGTTTATCCCCACCATGGGAGCCACATCCGGATCCACCACAAGGGTCAGCGGAGTCTCTATCATGAGCGAATGTCGGCCTTGATACCAGGAGCTACCCATCGTCTTTGTGAGAAAGCGTTCGTATCTTGGTATAAAATCAACTGATTGAACCTGCACCTTTGTTTTGCCAAGCCCGCAATGAGTAATTCCATAGCCGCCAAGAAAGGACCAGCGGTTTTCCACCTTATCAGAGACACTGGGGATACCTTCTTCAGCATGTACTCCCATTGAGACAACAAACATAAATATCATGATTGAAAAATTTTGAATCAGGAATCTGTTTCTCATAAAACTAATCATCGTGTCCAAACCAACACATGGGATCTTCGGCCAGATAATCGCCGGTGATCTGATAGGCATTCCCCCTGCAACCGTAGCATCTATACTTCAGCTCACATCTACCGCAACGCCCCTTTATCAATTTCCGTATATTTCTGAGTTCCTGGATAACCGGGCTCTTGTTTAAGATATGCTCCAGTGTATCTTCACGGACATTTCCTGCAGACAGGCTTACTCCAGGGCAGGGACGGATGTCTCCATTGGCGATCACAGTACATGAGTACTCATGCCTGGCGCAGTGAGAGGCTGCCAATGGTGGATGGGGAATCCACTTGTTGCCGAACTCCTCGGCATCAATCCTTGCAAGGGTCTCAAACAGGGTCCTGGTTTTTTGAATCGGTACCTCCAGGTCAGGATGCTCTTTGGCCCTGCCTTGCCAGGTCATGATCTCTACATAGGGGATGATTCCCTGCTTCCTGGCTCATCGCCACAATTGAGGAAGTTCTTCATAGTTCTGGCGGCATATGATGGTTTCCACTCCAAGTATGTGTTCTTTATCCGGGTAACCAACAGCCCTTAAGGCTTCAATGCCCTGCTCTATAGCCTGAAATGTTCCGGCATGTCCGGCCAGAAAGTCCTGGATCTCAAGACGTCTGCTGTTCATCTTAACGACAACGGCAACACCCCTGTCATAAAGGGCCCTGGCTTTGGACGGCGTTATCAGCGTCCCGTTAGTGAAGAGGTCTGCTTTTACGCCTTTGGACAGTATGTAATCTATGACATCTATCAGATAGGGATAGAGCAAGGGTTCGCCGCCGCCCAGTATGATTATCTTGCGTGCTCCAAGGGCTACGGCCTGGTCCACTACGTCCAGTATTTCAGAAAGTGAGAGTTCATTTTCCATAGGTAAGCCGGATGACGCATAACAGTATATACAGCGCAGATTGCACGCCCTCGACAGCTCAAGCTCCAGGGACAGGAGTCCCTTTCCGGCACGGGCCTCGGCAATCTCTTCTTGAGAGAACTCGAGCCCCCAATGTTTTTCAAAAAAGCTCATGGTTTATTATTATTCCTAAAGTCAAAAAAACGTTTCAGCTTCCGTCCGCCTGCCTTTTCCATAGTGCTTAGCACTTCTTGCCTGGGCCTTACTATTACCTCAGGACGGACCCTGAGGCGAGCCCGAAGGAATTTGGCCACCATGTCTGCATCAATATCTGATGCGTCCGTGCCTGCAACCACCCTTATTTCATCCGAAAGATCATACGAAGACCTCACCTCCACATAGGCATCCTCCACATGTCTGAACTCTCTGAGCGCCTGGAAGATCATCTCCGGATAGATAGTCGTGCCATGAAATTTGAGGCGTTGAGCAAGTCTTCCTTCTATAGAACCCAGACGAGTTGTACGCCAACCGCATGGGCATGGGTCTGTATGGAGACGGGCCACATCTCCGGTACGAAAACGGACAAGAGGAAAGCCCTCCACACCCAGCGGGGTGACCACAACTTCACCGGTTTCGCCTGTTGGCAGAACATTTCCATCTTCATCCACGATCTCAACCAGGGCAAGCTCCGGATGGATATGCCCACCGCAAGAGGCATGACACTCGCAAAAGCAGGTCTCCAGCTCCGTTGCAGCGTACGAAGAATAAACGTGCGCTCCCCAGGCCTCTTCCAAATCCTTACCAAGAGGAATCAAGGAGTGATCCGGTCCCCGGACCGGTTCACCAATTGTGACAAGAGATTGCACCCCGGAGCTGTTGGGAGAATAACCATGTGCCTCTCCCCACTGCGCCAACTTTAACAGGAACGTGGGCACGCCCACGATTCCATCAGGCCTGAGCCGACGTATCAGTTCCCACTGTCTGGCTGACTGGCCGGGTCCACTCCGGATGGCAGTGGCACCAAGCTGGACAAGACCGGAAAAATAGGCCAGCCCGGCAATAAAACACCGGTCCAGGGTCACACAGATAAGATAACGGTCTCCAGGCCGGACCCCCGTACCCCAAAAGGCCATGAGTTCATTAAAGGCAAGCCGCTCAAGGTCGCTCCTGGTGTATGGGACCACTATGGGATTTCCTGTTGTTCCTGAAGTCAGCGATAGGTCGGCTATTGATGCAGCTTCAACTGCCTGAAAGGCTGCCGGGTCTGTTTCCATCTCGCTGCGGCTGGTAAACGGCAAGGACCTGAGATCTTCCAAGGTAATTATGTCTTCAAAGCTGCAACCCAGCGTTCTTAGAAGTTCCTTGTAATAAGGGGCTCGACTGGCCTGCCGAACCTGGCCTCGCAAAAGCCCTGCTTGTAAATTTTCTATTTTTTCCGGGTCTGCGACCCGCCATTCCAAAGCAGTCTTCAAAGAATAGCGGCTCTGCGTCAAACTACATCTAGTCATTGCCGTGAATAGCCGAAGATGTGATTGGATCGGACATGATGTCCGACTTATAGCCGGTGATTTTGAGGGGATTCACGCCTCGCCTGGCCAACTCGGTCGCTATGGACTCCCTGGCTTGATCCCTCAACGCGCGAATACAGTCCGGATCGTCTCCATGCTCGGATGGTATTATCGGGGGCAGGATGACCATCTTCACCCTGGATGGCGTGAGAAACCTGCTACCCGGGGGCATCAGGTGGGCAGACCCCAAGATACACACCGGTACTATGGATGTTCCCGTACCACAGGCCAGACGAAAAGCCCCGTTTTTGAAGCGGGCGAGCCTCCCGTCTCTGGAGCGGTGTCCCTCAGGCCAGAATATGAGAGAACACCCCGATGCCAGAAGTTCCTCTCCCCTGCTCCGGACTACTTCCCAGCCATCATTTGAATTGATGTAACGCGCAAGTCGCATTACCCACTTGTAGACCGGGATTTGAAAAGGCCATGACGTCACAAAGGCATTTTCAAACGGCAGCATACCAAAAAGGTAAGGGTCTATTGAGGAATTGTGATTGGCCACGAATATGACCGGGGGTCTGATTCCGCAGGAAAAGTCTTCTACGGTCACCGGGGCCATAAAGGGGACAACACGCACTAATGCCCAGCCATAAAGACGAATACTCTTCCTGATTATTCTGTCCATTGGCTGGTTTGCAAGGATACTGTATATCAAGAGCAAGGGAAGTATAAAACAGAGGCAAAAAACAGTAAAAACAGTAAAGGCAGGCCAGATATACAGGTTGAGCAGCAGCTTTTTAAGGCCCACTCTTTACTCCTTGTCAACTTGTTGATTCTTAAGACGACAGACAAGGTCAAAGAGATCGCCCAGAGTCCTTACAGCCCGCACCGCCTCTTCATCGGCCATTTTCATCCCAAAGGCCTTTTCCATGGCCACTACCATGTCTACTGCATCCAGGCTGTCCAACCCAAGATCCTCATACAAAGTAGCATCCGGCTGAAGCGATTCTGGTTCGAGTTCGAACTCCTCAGCCATAATCTGCGCTACCCGCCGGCGGATCTCTTGATCCGACATCATTCTGTCCACCTCCGCAGCACCATAGCGGTGTTAACACCACCCAGTGCGAAGCTGTTCTTAAGTACTATATTTAATGGGAGCTTGTCCACAGAATGTACCAGATTGATAACTGAGCAAGCAGGATCAGGCCTTTCCAGATTAAGGGTCGGCACAACCTCCTGCCGGTTCAACATCTCAAGGAGCACTATTGTCTCAAGTGCCCCAGCAGCACCAAGGGTATGCCCCAAATGCCCTTTGTACGAACTGACCGGCACATCTTTACCAAATATGTTATTGATTGCAACGGCCTCTGCTATATCTCCAAGCACGGTCCCTGTGGCATGTGCATTTACATAATCAATGTCATCTCCGTTCAATCCGGCCTCGGCCAAGGCATTACGCATTGTCCTGGCCATAGAGTCCTCATGCGGATTGGCAATGCTCTTGCTGTCATTTACATGGCCAAACCCCAGGATCTCACAATAGATATTTGCCTCACGCCTTAAAGCAGAATCCAGGCTTTCCAGGACCAGGATGCCACCACCTTCACCGCAAACGACTCCGTCCCTGTTTAGGTCAAATGGTCTGGGAGCAATCAAAGGAAAATCATGACTTCGTGAGGCCGCTTTTATCACGTCGAATACCATTGTGACCGTAGGATGGACCTCATCAGCTCCGCCGCATAGCATTGCCTCTTGCCGGCCGGAGCGAATCAACATATAACCAAGACCCAGGGCCTGTGCTGATGAGGTGCAGGCGCTTGTGGGTGCCCACTGTTCGCCGGTTATTCCGAGGGCAAGGCAGACATTGGCTGCGCAGCAATGCCCCATGATCTTAAAAAACATCCCGGAGCGCACATGTTCAACACTCTCTTCGGGTAAGAACTGCCTGTACAATGCCTCGTATATTCTGGGGCTCCCGGTAGTGG
Source organism: Deltaproteobacteria bacterium (assembly GCA_003194485.1). Lineage (NCBI taxonomy): Bacteria > Pseudomonadati > Myxococcota > Myxococcia > Deltaproteobacteria bacterium. The sequence goes on along the minus strand of PQXD01000024.1, from coordinate 10,952 downwards.
ACCCGATTGCCGCCCCCACCTTTCCTGATGCCAGAAAGTCCGGCTCAAGTCCGGAATCCGAGACTGCCTCTTTGGCGGCCAGAGTGGCGTAAATAGCCATTGGCCCCATAGTTCGCCGAATTGTGCGGGGCAATAAGGGCTTGGCTTCAAAAGGCGGAACCGGCCCTGCCATGTGGCATTGAAGTCCTTGAATGCTCTGCCAATCCGGCATCAGTTGTATGCCAGATCGTCCATTCCACACCCCATCCAATAGATCAGCCACCCCTAATCCAAACGGCGATACGGCCCCACGCCCGGTGATAACTACCCGCTTCAGCGACACTGTCTCACCTCGTCCCACAGGGGCTCCAGGCCTTCAATTTCACCTGCGGTTACAAGTCCTGAAAGAGAGGCCCCTACTATTCCGGTCATTAATGTTCCTTGTCCGCTGAGCCATAAACCTGAGAGGCGGGTTTTGGCTCCAGGGTTATATTGGTTCAGGCAATGCTGTACTCCATACACCGCGCCCCCAGGGACGCCCAGCTTGTCCCTGAATGTAAGGGGACTCCCTATTGCCAACGGCTCAATGCCGCTAAAACCCCAAAGCTTTTTCGCCTGGTCTAATAATCTGTCGGCGGATTGAGTCTTCCACTTTTTATAGGATGCCGGTCGCGCCTTTCCTGCCTCCATAGAAAATGGGGCGACTTCATCCCAGGATGCCGGTCGCATCAATATTATGCCCCGCTTTGCACCGGACAAGGCAGGATCTGAATATCTACGGCCGGGTGCTGTCATCAGCAAGGCGCCTTCTTCCGGACATATCAGATTAACATCAAGTATATCAAGCCCGCTTGGAATGGCATAGTGATTAACCCAGGTCAGATCCCTCAAGGAAGCCGGATTATCTACTGCTCCAAATACTACAAACATAGAGGTTGTGTTTTCCAGGCCTTGCAGCCGACTATGGTAAGCCTGCCGAAAAGTCCCTTCAGGAACCAGGTTTAACAAACCAGTGGGATGACCGGTGTAAACTGCCTGTGAGCAATGGATCTCCATTTCAGAGGTCTTGATCCCGGCCACTTTTCCATCTGTAACAAATATTGATTCAACTTCCTGACCGGTAATCACTTCCACGCCGGCTTTTCTGAAAACTGACAAAAATGCATCCACTATGGCCTGTCCACCTCCGTCTATGGCATAGGCCCCTGAGATAAAGGCGTGAGCAACCATGGCATGCACTGCAAGACTGGCTTTTCTGGGAGAAACACCGTAAAGAAAGGCCGGCGATGCCAACACAGCCTGAAGATCGGGATCTTTAATCAGGGATGTAAGAAATGGGGCCAATCCGATTTCTGCCGATGGAAGAAGGCCTCGCAGAAACGGGGTAAGGGGAAGATCCGGATTGTAGAAAGGAATGGAATCACATATATCTCTCAGGGCCTTGAGATAGGTTGCAACCCCCTTTGCTTCATTGGGAAAGGCCTGCCGCAATTCGTCTTCCAAACGCTCATAAGAAAAAAAGGCCCGAACAGATTTTCCAGAATTTCTGAGTATTAAACGGTCGTTTCCTTCTGATGGGAAAGGATATACACGTAAGTGCGGCCATACACCCAAATATTCCCACAAAACACGTAATATTTCTCCTGATCCCAGACATCCTGAGTAGTGGAAGCCAACGTCAAAAGGTATCCCTCTCCTGACGAAATGCTTTAGCGCCCCTCCCGGTTTTTGATTCCGTTCAACTATTATGACCTGTCTATTTCGTTTGGCCAGTGAGGCCGCGGCTGTCAAACCGCTTATCCCGCTCCCTATAACAACGACTTCAGCCTTCATCAAGCAATCCTTACAACCAGGCAGGCATTGGTTCCACCAAAACCGGATGCATTGCAAAGCATAAAGCGTGGTCTGATCATAACGGTTTTTTGAGGTAGATATAAGACCTCTGCGGCGGGATCCGGCACTTCAAGGTTGGGATTTCCCGCCATGAAACCGCCCCATGCCATCAGCAGACCATATACAACTTGTGATGCGCCTGCCATCCAGAATTCGTGACCGGTCAGGCCCTTTACTGCGGATACAATTGGCCCTTTTTTTACCCCATCCAGATCAAAAATTTTGCGCAGGGCAATTGCCTCCGCCCTGTCACCAGCCAGGGTTGAGGTGGCATGTGACAAAACCAGATCAATATCATCAGGAGAAAGGGCGGCATCCATCAGGGCACAGCGCATCGCCCGTTCCAATCCCTCTTCGCTAGGCACTGCTATACGGTAACCGTCTGATGTGTTGGCATAACCCATGACCTCGCCCAATATCTGAGCACCCCGTGCCTTCGCCAATTCGAATGCCTCTAAAACGATAGCAGCGGCCCCGCCGCTGGGGACCAGCCCGTCCCGGTCTTGATCAAACGGACGGGAAGCCGCCTCAGGATCATTTTCCCTGCGCGAAAAGGCCCCCAAGGCATCAAAGCTGCACATGGATTCCCAGGAAATCTCCTGCACCCCACCACAAATTATGCGATCTTGCCTGCCGGAGGCTATGATTTCCGCCCCCTGGCCTACTGCCATGACACCGCTCGCGCAGGCCCCGCTTACAGTCCAGGATACCCCACGTATTCCCAAAATGGTGTTCAGGTTGAGGGTAACAGTGCTGGCGAGCAGCCGGAATATGTGTCCGCTGCCTATGGCCTTTGTCTCCCCGGCAGATCGAAGCGTATCCACCTGCTCAACTGCTGTAACAGCAGAGGAATCGTTGCCGAATACCACTCCTGTTTTCTCGTCACCGGTCAAGCTGTCGGGATGAATACCGGCCTGCTCCAGGGCCTGGGACACTGCAGACCAGGCCCAAAGGCCGTATTCTGGCAGTGTCTTGCGCTGCTTCCGGTCCAGAACACTCTTCGGATCAAAACCCTCAACAATACCGCTAAGCGCGCTCTGAAACCCCAAAGCCTTACGTTCAGGAATAAAACGTACGCCGCTTCTTCCTTCCCTGAGGGAAATCTGCACTTCATCTCTGTTCAGGCCCAAACAGGAAATAATACCAATTCCTGTAATGGCTACTCGTCTATTTTTATGTTTCACTTTTGAAGCACAGGTCCCATCTTCCTGATATCAGTTGGGATCTAAGGTAAAGGAAAATTTCGGCTGTATCCTCTTTCCAGAAGGTCCCGGGGGCCTTCATGCGTAAATTGATCATCCGCCTGATCGCACTTTCAACAGCACCACTGCCTATTGGTATCTTTTTTCTGCGATAGTATTTGTACCTTATTCGGTCTCTATGCCTTTCAAAATATGCCAGCTCTTTTTCAACATCTGGCAAGGACTGACTCGGAGGTAGCCCTTAGACGTATCTCATTGATTACCCTGTCTATTTTACCCTGAGCCAGAAAACTGCGTAGATCTTTGTACAATCTTTTCCTCTTGCAATCAGATAAACCGGGAACAGACTCTATGGCTGCAGAGATGTGTTCACAGGCATGGTAGAAATCCACTACTTCAATTATTTTTTTCGAATCAATGCCCAGATTGTGTGCAATGGTTTTGATGCGATCCCATATCCAGTGGGCGCCGTCACCAACAAAGATGATCTCTTTGGCTTCCGTAACACCAGCTTCTGCCATGTATTTTTCGAGCAGAACAAATACAGCGTCAGCATTACCCAGGGCGGCATCATGAATGGGCAGATGTTCCCTGCTGCAATTTCCATTGCTGTCGAGGACGTAAATGACAATCATCTTGGGTTCACGCCAACGGCTGTGAAAACCATGGTGGCCTGTGGACTTACGTCTGCGTTCTCTCTTCTGGTTGCGAGTATGTAATCTGCCACCATCGATGCCAATAACCACGCGTGCGCCATGGAATTTTTCATTTTCGGAAACAGGCAGCCGGGAACGCCGGGCAAGCATGCTTTTACCTATCTGTATACAGGTAGTTCGGATCTTGTTGCCTTCAGTTTCTATGCCCTGGCTTACGAGCAGCCTGTTTGCCACCTCCAGAGAAGGGCAGAGAACCGCGGCCTGGGCTATCACCTTGCAGTAGAATAAACTTTTCTGATTTACAAAACCAAGCCTTTCCAGAACGGGACAACAGCCTTTAACTCCAGTCCTTCTGGTTCCGGGCCAGCGTCTGTAATCCCGTTTTTCACTCCTCTGGGGAAGGGCATATGTAGTACGAACCAGCAGTCTTCGGCCTGTAGCCAGGGTCACATGGACATTACGCGTTCCCTGGGTCTTGATACCTCTTTTTTCAGCCAGTTTTTTCCCAAGATGCCGGGTATCCTCCCGCTCAAGATACCAGAGAAGACAGCCTGCCATGATTTCTGTTGCCATAAGGCGGGTCAACTTCAGAATCCCCGCTTCAATGGCAGGCCAGTCGCCTCTGGCCAAAGCGTTTTTCCATTCCGGCACCTGCTGCCAGAGCTCCCGGCAGAAACGTACAAATACTCTGCCAAGACAGGATGCCGGCACGGAAGATCCTTATTTTTCAGAATCAGCTGGCAGAGCGAACGTATTGGGCGCCACCCTGATAAAGCGGTCTCCCTTTTTGACTTTCTTGGTAAGAGCCGAGACCAGAGATTCCCTATCAATTGAGGCATCATAATGTTCCTTAGCTCTCTTGATAATTTCTGAAACATGAAGCGGCTGGCCAGCCTCTTTGAGTATGTTTTCTGTAATACCTAATTGGGACTTACCTTTTTGAGTCCTTCGTCCTCGATTCTCAACCTTGCCGGCAAACTGCCTGACAACCGCCAGTTGAGCCTTTAAAAGTTGCTCATAGAATTCACAAAATTCTTTTTTATCCATGTCCATAATCTCCTTTCACCGTTTAAGGAGATTATGGCAAATCCAGATAGGTCTGTCAATAGAAAATCTGACCTACCTGGGTATTTTGGAAAATTTCAACAAAAACGTAATGCACCCCTTTTGAAGTTAATAATTGATTTTGATGGCTTGACAGAATTCTATTATCCTGTGCACATAATTTAACAGCTGCCAAGTATGCTCACAAGTAACAGCGATTATAGTAAATTCAAACTGAGGAATTGAGGGATATAAGCCAATAAGTACTTTGTCATTCAGTGCCTTTTCAAGTTCACGGTTATCGATATTCGCTCCTTTGGCTGGATAAGGCCTCGGAATTTGATTCGTTTTGCAGCAGTAGGCACAAGCTGTTGGTTCAGGGCCTTATCGGCCAATGAACGAACCGCCGCCATTTGTATGATGCCCGGGAGTATTGCTTGATCTGGGAAGTGGCCCTGGAAGCAGGGGAAATCAGGCTGAAAGACAAACGTGCCATTCACTGATATGTCTTCATCTCTATCTACAGTGTATTCAGATAGAGATTCCATCAAGGCCTGTTCTATGGAATCAGTATCGGATTTTTTCATTTATTGGCGTTCCCGGAACGTTCAAATAGAAAATTTGGCCTTCATGCATTTGTTTCATCTCTTCCAAATTTCTAATTTCCAATTTCAAGTTTCAAGCCGTTATCAGACAATATACTCCTCACCAATTACCGAAGGGTCGTAAAGATCCGGAAAGTAATAAGGAAGAACGTCAATCGGCAGCCCGATTGTTAAGGGCGCACGGTGGCTTTGTGACTGCAAAAGACCTTTCTCGATCAGCGCGCTGACGATTCGGCGTGCACTGCGCTCGCTCATGTTCAGGATCTCAACAGCCATGCCTCTTGGTATGGCGCCACGCATAAACACGGCCCTGAGTAGTTTTGCCGCCTCAATCCGCAAGGGTTTTTTATCATGTTTGGCCCGCGTTTCCACATACCAGTCGATCCGGCTTTCGATTTGGTCAAGCCGCAGCAAGCCTTCCATGAAGCGTATTTGATCCAGACAGATTTTAAAGAAAAACTTGCAGAAATCCGCCAGCAGGTCATCATCAAAATAGTGAACGTTATTTTGTTCATCAGGAGAATCGGTAGCCCACAGCTCAAACATATACCGCTTTTTATTTCTTGATAAACCTCGTGACAAAGACCACAGATTGCTTTTGTTAACGCCTATCCTGGCGAGATACAGCCCTGAAAAAAGGCGGACAACCCGACCGTTTCCGTCCCGGAAGGGATGCAGCCAGGTCAGCCGGTGATGACTTGCCGCCATTGCGATTAAACGTTCGTCACCATGAAACTGATCCGGGGCATAGCTTTGAGCAAAGGTTTTGAGCAATGCCGGCAAATCCTGATGGTACGGCCCATGAAGTGACCGGCCATCCACGGAGACATTGACATCCCGGATTTGGCCAGGATTGACCGGCGTTTTGGAAAATCCTTTGGGGGTGTGTGTGAAAAGATGCTCTTTCGGTAAGTTGGCATAGAACGCAGCATGAATTTCAGACAAAAACTGCTGGCTGCAGATATTGAGCTTTTGCGGCGCATTCACAAATTCCATTAACCGTTTTTCGGTTTCTACATGGGCGGCACACAGTTCCTGCGCATATTTTTTCTCCGGATCCTGAGAAAATTTATTTTTTAAGGCCATATTGATGTCTGGGATAGTTGTTTTATGGCCTTCAATAAGATTGCTGTAGTAGCTGTTGATGAGCCGGAGCTCGTCGCCGAGCACAAGGGCGGTCTCCCTGGCCACCTTACTCTCCAGCCCCGCAGAGGCTGCTATGATTTCCTGCGCATATCCTTCAGGGGGCCTATATTGCCTTTTTCAGGCAGAAGAGGTGTTAGATAATAAGCAGGAACTTTGCTCTTTTTGGCCGGTTCATTGGCCAGTTCGTTATTTTCCATAATATGTTATTAATTAACACTATTTTTCTATTATAGCAAATTAATATTTTAGCTGTTTTGATAAATATTGGCCGGTTCATTGGCCGGTGGTGGCAGATAGTCCAAGATTCTCTAAAAAAGTCTTCAAAGTCCCCCTTGAAATAGCTCCGGGGTCAGTTTAGAGCGCCTCCATGGCTCTTGTAACACCGCGCCAACAAATCCTTTAGGTGCATCTTTACTATAAAAATAGTCCGCAGACCAAATCAAAAAGGGCCAATTCCTTCCAAACCACCTGCGCTTCGACTCCAGACCACTTTCAAATAAAGTCGAAAGTGCCAGGAATCATCAGCCTTGTCTAAATACGGTGTCATCGCACGAAAAAAGATAGCCATTTGGTCTTAACTTTGAACATACAAGGTCGCAGAATATCAAAGGGAATAGCTCTAAAATCCTTCATGATTCGATATTCAAATATCGGTTCGGATGGTATAAGCGATGATCAAGACCAGCTTGAATTTTTCGTAGTTATTGTGCAGGCCGTTTCACGGCGGCGAATGGGTCGGATCTCTGGATGACAGATAGGCAAGGCTTTGAGTGAAGAGAGGGACGATTTGATCAGAGACGTGCGAACGATCAGAAATTAGAAAGGGAAGAGACCGCAATGCCCGAAAAAAAGTACTACCAGATGGACGTAAAAAAGGTGTTGGAAGATCTGAACACGAGTGACAAAGGGCTCTCTCGCGCTGAAGCGGAAAGGCGCCTGCAAAGATACGGGGAAAATGAACTCAGGGCAAAAATAAGACTCCCTTTATGGTTGCTGTTTTTATCGCAATTCAGAGAGCTTCTCATTCTGATACTGATTCTCGGAGGGTTGGTATCCTACTTCATTGGTAATTACCGGGACGGTTCGATTATTTTTATCATTGTTTTTGTCAATGCGATAATCGGCTTTATCCATGAACATAAGGCGGACAAAATAATTGATAAGTTGAAGGGCCTGATCAGATCTCCGGCGAAGGTCGTGCGGAATGGCGAGTTGATGGAAATTTCGCAGGAAAACCTGGTCCCCGGAGATATTTTGCACATAGAGGCAGGAGACAAACTGCCCGCAGATATCAGGCTCATCGAGGTGAACGGTCTTAAGACCGACGATTTCGCCCTGACCGGGGAGTCGGTACCTCAGGAAAAGCGGCATGACGCAATAATCGAAGAGGTTTCATTGGCCGACAGGGACAACATGGCATATGCCGGCACAATAGTGGCAACCGGAAGCGCGGCCGGTGTGGTCGTGGCTACCGGCATGGATACGGAGACAGGGAAAATTGCAGGTCTGACAGAAGAAGCAGGCGAGATAAAAACCCCGCTCCAAAGAGAATTCCGGCGACTGGCGAACCAGTTGTCCGTAGCAGTAGTCATCATCAGTGCCGGGCTTTTTGTATTAGGGATGGTCCAGGATTTTTCCCTGTACATGAGCCTGGTATACGCCCTTGGCGTTGCCATGGCTATGGTGCCTCAAGCACTCCCCGCTCAGGTAACGGTTGCTCTTTCCACAGGAAGCAGTCAGTTGGCCAACAGAAATGCTGTGGTGAAGAACCTGCCCTCCGTAGAGACTCTTGGGTCAACGACCGTAATATGCACCGACAAAACAGGCACTCTGACGAAAAACGAGATGACGGTCCGGTCGGTATGGTTCAACGGGAAAAAATATGAGATTACCGGAATCGGGTATAAGCCCGAAGGTGAAGTCATGGACGAGGATGGAACCCCCTTAAGCAAGGAGCGCATTGAGGAGATAGAGGTACTAATGGACGCGGCGACTATGTCGTCAAACGCAGAAATACATGAACCGGACGAGGAACACGCCACCTGGTACTCCGTGGGCGATTCTACTGAAGCGGCCCTGATAGCGGTGTCAACGAAACTTGGTACCCGTTCTCCCGAGGAAGACGAGGAAAACCCTGAGCTCCGGGAATTCTCTTTCGATTCCGAGTTGATGAGAATGAGCTCGGTACGGCAGTTCGGGAATGATGTAAAGCTTGCTGTTAAAGGCTCTACGCTCAGCCTCCTCTCCATCAGTGCTTACATCTACAAAGACGGAGAAAATGTCCCTATAACCGAGGAAGACAAGAAAAACATCGAAGCAATAAACGAGGAGTACTCCCGCAATGGCATGCGGGTTCTGGCGATTGCACATCGACCGCTGGGTTCCAGGAAAGATGAATATAGAAGAGAAGATGTGGAAAGGGACGTCATATTTCTGGGCCTGATGGCCATGATAGATCCCCCGAAGGAGGGAGTAAAAGAGGCGATCAAAGACGCCCGGAAGGCGCATATCCGGGTGTTTATTCTTACTGGAGACCATCCGGAAACCGCACAGGCAGTGGGTCGAGAGATCGGCCTGTCGGAATCAGGTGGGGTCACGCCGGTGATTACAGGAGCAGAACTCAAAGAGATGGATGAAGAAAAGCTGAAAAAGATATTACAGGAAAATCAGTCCATCATATTTGCCCGCGTCGACCCGGAAGATAAGCTGCAGATCGTAAAGGTGCTGGAGGAACAGGGTGAAATCGTCGCGGTTACCGGAGACGGAGTAAATGATGCGCCTGCCCTCAAGCGGGCACATATCGGCGTTGCCATGGGGCAAAGGGGAAATGACGTAGCGAAAGAGGCGTCGAAACTCGTTTTGCTGGATGACAACTTTTCCACGCTGGTTTACGCGGTACGAGGCGGAAGAACAATCTACAATAATCTGAAGAAAACGGTGTTCGCCTCTCTGACTACCAATGTGGGAGAGCTGGCATTGGTATTACTGGGCCTGCTGGCAGCCGCCTTGTGGAATTATCCCATACCAATACTGGCCGGCCAGATGCTGGCAGTCGATCTGCTGGGAGAGATCGGGCCACTCACCCTTCTCACCTTCGATCCTCCGGACAGAGACGTGATGACCAAGCCCCCCAGGAAACCCGGTGAACATATACTCAACATATTCTCCGGTATGGAGATTACGCTTCTGGGAACACTGATAGGAGGATTGGCTTTCCTTAATTTCTTCTTATTTATGAACCGAGAAGGAATAACTCTGACGGTTGATAGCGTGGCTACCATCAATTATTTCAAGGCCACCGCACTCAGTTATTCCACTATTGTGTTTTGCCAGTTTTTCAATATCCTCCAGAGGAGGTCTGAGCATATCTCACTATTCAATCGAAACTTTTTTACAAACAAGATATTGCTTTTCTCTATTGTGATTTCCATCGGATTGGTGGCACTGGCAATCTACGCGCCTTACATCAGTGATTTTCTGAGTTTCGGCCCTATCACATTAACTGACTGGCTGTTTGTCCTCGGTGCAGCGGCTGTCTTTTTGGGGGCATTTGAAGTACTTAAATTCTTCAAACGAATCCGATACAGATAATATAAGTAACCGTTCATGGGTTCAGGGTTCAAAGGTTCATGGGTTCAGGGTTCAAAGGTTCAGGGTTCAGGGGTTCAAAGGTTCAGGGGTTCAAAGGTTCAGGGGTTCAAAGGTTCAGGGGTTCAAAGGTTCAAAGGTTCAGGGTTCAAAGGTTGGAGAACGATGAAAATTGAACGGTTTGAAGATATTGAGGCCTGACAACTGGCACGTGAATAAAAACAACCCTGAACCCTGAACCCTGAACCTTTGAACGGTCCTTATATAATTCATTTGCCCTCATTGTAGGGCAAGCTCGGCCCATGGTCCGAGTCGTTTTGTACTAAGCGGATTTGGGAGAGTCAGCCGCCTTTTCCGCATAATCAGCCTCGAGGACAAACCTGCCCGAGAGATCATGAGACCCGGTCAGTACTTAGGCCGCTATGAATAAAACCGGAGGAATGGCCCATGAATTATAAACTGATCTTCAATCTTGTCCTGGTCGGCCTGTTGGTCATCTTCATCATACAGAACGTTGCTGTGGTAGATATCCGGTTCCTGTTCTGGAAGGTGTCGATGTCACGTTCCATTATGATTTTTTTAGTGCTTGCCGTGGGAATTATAACGGGCTGGATGCTCCGAAGCCGTTTTGGCAGTGAAAAATCCCGGGACTGATCAACGACAATCATTTTTAGGACTTCATGAGATCAAGTGCGCTTTAGTCGGATGGACCTAAAATATTTATTCCAGAAAGGTATTGCATTCCAAAGCAGCATAATTATATTAGCACTCGTCGCTGGTGAGTGCTAATAAATATAGGATGGCCATCCTCTTAATTATTAATTAATTGTCGGCAAAAG
>PQXD01000023.1 GCA_003194485.1 Deltaproteobacteria bacterium | reverse complement strand
AATCCTGGCTATGGTGGTATTTTTACCCATAGCTTGAGAAAAGACGATCACAGCTTGCCTCTGAAGGCTCAAAAGAGCCTCCTGTGCTGCGTCACAAAATTCGCCTGCGCTTATATGAAATATCCAGCCTGAGATGAAAGCCTTGGACATGTCGCACACTACTCTGGCAATATTTGAAGCTTTGCCCTTATGGCTTTCCAGATAATCCTTGAAGGCCTCTATGGTCTCCTTTCCCTTCCCCTCTGTCACAAAGAGAACCGGTCTTTTAGCGCGGTCAAGGTCTATAAATATCGTCACATAGCGGTGCCCTCTTCCAGATGCTGTCTCATCTATCCCTATGCCTTGTACCTGGCCGAGATCCAATCTCGACATGGCCTTGTTCACGTAGTGAAAAACAATCCTCCACAATGCCTTGTCGTCTATCCCTATAATCCTGGATGCCGCTGCTATCGGCATCTCACGAACCAAAACCATGGCAGCCTGCTCGAATAACATAGTGAATCTGGTACCCTTGCGAGCCCATGGCACTTTCACCATCTTTACCCCATGCTCTGGACAGTTGGTCCTTGGAACCGATGCTGTGATATAGCAGTGGTGCTGGAAGAAGTTCAAATGCCGCCATGTCTTTTCCTGAAAATCGTGGGCCTTACACATGCGTCCACAAACAGGACATGGAAATTCAGCACCTCTGTCGGCCTTGATCCTTATCTTTAATTGATGAGGCTCCACATTTGTATCAAGAATCTGACCGACTATCTTCCAAGGTGGCTTGATGCCCAGTCCCAACGCTATCACATCGAATTCGTTCATATCAGAACCCTCCTCTTGTTTCCTGTGGATTTGAATCTTACATCATTCAAATCCACAGGAAACGCCGAAGAGCCTCTTTTTCCTAATATCGAGGGAAAGGCGATCAAACTCTTCTGCCTTTTCGCTTTTTCCCTGAGCGCGGTAGAGCGCTGCAAGGTTGCTGAGGCTTTCGGCAACAATTGGGTGCGCTTTTCCAAAGATTTTTTCTCGGATCTCAAGGGAACGGTGGTAGAGGACCTCGGCCTCACCATATTTTCCTTGAGCATAGCGAATACTGCCAAAATTGTTAATGATTTGGGCTACAATCGGGTGCTCTTTTCCATAGATCTTTTCCAAAATCTCCAGAGAGCTCTGGTAAAGGGGTTCGGCCTCGGCATATTTGCCCTGGGCATAGTACAATCCCGCTAAGTTGTTTAGGCTGATTGCTACATCAGGGTGGTTTTTCCCAAGGATTCTTTGGCGGATCTCAAGTGAACGCCGGCAGAGGGGTTCTGCATCAGAATATTTTCCCTGGGTTCGGTATAGCCCTGATAAGTTGTTGAGGCAATTCGCAACATTCGGGTGTTCTTTCCCAACAATTTTTTCCCAAATCGCGAGGGAACGCTTGTAGAGGGATTCGGCTTTAGAGTATTGGCCCTGCACATGGTAAATCCCTGCCAAATTGTTGAGGCTTTGGGCCACATCAGGGTGCTCATTTCCAAGAGTCTTTTTCCGGATTTCAAGAGAGCGCAAGTAGAGATCCTCGGCCTCCGCATATCTGCCCTGCGAATGGCAGATTCCAGCCAAGTTGTTGAGGACGGTTGCTACATTTGGGTGTTCTTTTCCAAGGGTTTTTTCTATGATTTCAAGAGAGCGATTGTAGAGGGGTTCGGCCTTAGCATATTTTCCCTGGGTATCATAAATTCCTGCGAGATTGTTGAGACTGCTGGCCACATCCAAGTGTTCCTTCCCAAGAACCTTTTCCCGGATCTCAAGAGAGCGGCGGTAGAGAACTCCAGCCTCTGTGTATTTACCCTGATCGCGATAGAGCGATGCAAGATTGCTGAGGCTTAAAGTCACATCCGTGTGCTCTTTTCCAAAGGCCTTTTCCCGGATATCAAGTGAGCGCTGGTAGAGGGGCTCGGCAACAGCGTACTTTCCTTGGGCTTGCCGGAGCACAGCCAAATCATTTAGGCTGATAGCCACATCGGGATGCTCTTTTCCCATCGCTTCTTCACGGATATCAAGTGAGCGCTGGTAGAGGGACTCAGCCTCAGCGTATCGCCCAGCGAGATAAAAAGCCGCACCAGTTTGGTTTAAAAGGTTCGCGTCATCTGGGCGGAAAGCTAATGCTTTCTGAAACCAGTTGATAGCCTCAGTATAGAGCCCTGCAAAAAATTCTGTCTGTCCTCTAGCCTCATAGATCCTTGACAACTCAACTTCTTTGATCTTTTGTGCTGTTGTGAGGTTCTTCCTAGCATCGTCAAAGCGCCTTTCTGCGATTGCTTTCAACGCCAGCGCGTACGGATCAGCAGTTGGTGGAATTTTTGCGGCTAATTCACGTGCTCTGAGGGAAGGCTTTTCGGATCTCTGAAACGCCTCCAATTGTTGGTGTAGAAAAGCGATTTGTGAATCTTTAACCCCAAGTTGTCTCCGAAACTCTTCCTCGAGCAATTGTACGATTCTTGCTGTGTCGTTCTTAATTTCATCAACCGGGCTCATCCATGACAAGACAACTCCTATCGGAATCGCTATGATGGATGCGATCGAGCCCCAGAAAGCTACTTTATTCCATAGGCTCAGACGGCGGTATCTTTCTTTGAGTTTCATAAGCCATCACCTTGCTGGCTTCGAAGGATTCTTCATTCTGCCTCATTGTGTGTCTTTCTATTTGACGGCTGATGTTCTGATGAAACCCACACCTCTGGGCAGTGCGCTAACGAGTCTGTAGGAAAAGTCCTAAAACGCTGGTAAAACCCAATTACAGTCCACTTAACTGCTTGATATAATTGACTCCGGATTTCATAAAAATACCATAAAATGACTTATTCTACAGATTCAATCGCCGCGGATCAGGAGCGAGACCGGAGGTAAACTTGTTTGCCGACGGGATCGTCTGCTGCAGCCGCTGGTTGTGAGGCGCGGAGCGCCGAGCACCCAGCGGATGGTAATACGCGGCGATTGTTGCCGGGCGCGGAGCGTCCGGCAACAACAAGTGATTCTATGATTCTGGATAATTCCTCAGCTTGAGAAAATCTTTATACCTGCAAACGGAAGCGGTCTCTCTAATTTTAGAACCGATTGTTGGGTACAGATCTCCCAACCCACTTTATTTACAGTGTATATAAGGGGGGAAAATTTGACAAGCCATTTTTGGTATCTGGGGTTGACCTTCTGTATACCATACAATATTTGTAAAGTTATCACGATATGGAGAACTGATATGCTTAGTATCCCTCCAGCATTGCAGGCACAGTTTGAGGAATGTCTGCGGAATACAGCGGTTCCGGAAAAAATGCACGGGTTATACAAGAAATGGTTGCGCTATTATCTGGACTTCTGCAAGAAATACGATTTCCCCGATGCACAGAGGGCAAGTTTTGTGCAGGAGTCTTAACCATCCATGACGGCAAAGGGCGAAAAGCCCGCTGGATTTTTGATGTTTTTTGCATCAGACTTCTTCAATCTGAGGTGATCTGACAAGGAAAACAATATGCCCTCTGAGCGTGAACCGCCCGTCCCATTCAACGTTCGATGTTGAACGTTCGATGTTCGATGTTCATCTTTTTTTCAGTCCTTCCCAAGCAAAAACAACTCAGTGCTTATGAGGTGTGCCCGCTGTCATCGCGGGGATTGAGGAACGAGGGACAAAGCAATCCCGTATTTTCAGGAAATCGTGGCGGTAGCTATACTTTTTTAAAAATTCTGGTGCCGGAGGCGAGAATCGAACTCGCACGGGCGCAAGGCCCACGGGATTTTGAGTCCAGCGCGTCTACCAGTTCCACCACTCCGGCACGGTCCTTTTCCTGATACCAAAACCAAGCTGTAGTGTCAATCAGAAAGCATCCCGTGGAAGTAAATCCTGAATTCTATCCCAAACCTTCTCCCCGACCTCTTCCTTGTGCAAGAGGGGCAGGGCATCAACTTCCCCATCTGCAGAGACAATCAGGACTCTGTTATTTGATGAATCAAAGCCGGCATCAGGCTGGGACACATCATTGGCAATAAGTAAATCCGCTCCCTTGCGTCTTATTTTTGTTAGGGCCTGCGCCTTAAGATCCCGGGTTTCCGCACAAAAGCCTACAATTATCTGTCCGCCCCTGCGACTCTTTGCCAACCGCGACAAGATATCAGTTGTCCGTACAAGATCCAGATGCAGCTCAGCGGCATCTTTCTTGATCTTCCGGTCGGCTTTAACGGCAGGGGCGTAGTCCGCTACTGCGGCAGTCATGACTATTATATGGGCATCATGCGAAAGCTTGACTATTATGTCTTTCATTTCACCCGCATTTTCCACAGGATAGAGTTTAATCCCCGGAGGAGGTGGGATGGAGACAGGACCGCTTACAAGGGTCACTCTCGCACCGCGCCTGAAGGCAACCCTGGCCATAGCATAACCCATGACTCCTGAGGAGCGATTAGAGATATAACGGACAGGATCCAGATATTCCCTGGTAGGCCCGGCAGATACCAGTACGTTCATTCCTCTCAGGGTCTGCGGAGTTATTGCCTTAAGTATGGTCTCCATTACCGCAGGCCACTCTGCCAGTCTGCCCCTGCCCCGGTCGCCGCAGGCCGTTTCCCCTGTCTCCGGCTCTATTACTTTGTAGCCCAGTTCCTTAAGACGTTCTATGTTTGCCTGGGTTGCCGGATGCGCATACATGGCCGGATTCATTGAAGGAGAAAAAAGTACCGGGCCGGAAAATGCCAGAAGTAACGTGGAAAGGAAATCATCAGCCAGGCCGTTTGCCGCTTTACCAAGTATATTTGCAGTGGCGGGCAATACCAGAAAAAGGTCGGCGGATCTGGCAAGCTCTATATGAGGAATGGTCTCAGCACCCTCCACGCAAAAGAGATCCGTGTATACTTTCTCGCTTGTAAGGGCCGCGAAAGTAATGGGCGATACAAACTCGGTTGCATGCCCGGTCATGACCGGTATTACCCGTGCGCCTAATGCCCTGATTTTCTTTGAATAATCAGCGGCCTTATATGCGGCAATCCCTCCGGTTATTCCAAGAAGGACGGTCTTCCCCTCCAACGGCATATAAGGAGGAGCCTTCTCAGATTGAATTCCTGGGCCGGGGATCGATTTCACGTTATCATTTGGTAAGTGGTTCGCTTATCCATACCTGGACTTTGGTCTTAAGGCCCATTCGTCCTTCATATATCTGTATAAGACAATAGGCGTTACGTCCTTTGGAGAATGCAAGGAAGCTCCGCTTTGCGTTCAGTGTACCATCCAGCACCCAGCCATGTTCAGGCATGGATTTTGTGAAAGACTTCACCAGCGAGATCATGGTTACCCTGCCCTTGAATACCAATATTCCGCCCTGAAAGCCTGAGGTCTTAATCATTATCGTACTGTCCTCCACTTTCTCAAGTTCTATTGGTATAGGAAGGTCCGGAAACTCATAAGTCACACTGACGGCTGCAGAACCCGGGGCACTTTGAGGGAATTCCGTCGAGGACTCCTCTGGCGTCGAACCCATCTGAGCACACGAGGCCAGCGAAAAAAACAGGGGATAGATAATAAAAGTGATAATGAAAAAAACAGGGGATAATTTTTTGTGAAAGCACATTTTACATTCTCCTATATTTTTTATTTTTCAATATGACTATTGAGTTAGCTCCGCTTCGATATATAGTCTTTGATTATTGGATAATCATCCCTTGTCCCTCCAATGCTCTCATCCCTTGTTTTCTGAGGCTTTTGCAGCATGGGACCCTCCCTGCTCTCCTCCGCTGCGCTCCGGAGCCAGGGTTTCCCATACTGCAAAAGCCAGGAAAACTGCGGGACTTCCGCAAGTCACTCCAAGGGATAATCATCCAATAATCCGTTACAATTAGCATATGATGCGGAGCTAACTCAATAGTCATATTTTTCAAATATTACTTCTTCAAGAAGGTAAATATCCGGTGAACCCGTTATATCCTGCCTTGAAGCGGTTACCTTTTTCCGGGTTTCAAAGCTCACTCATCGCAGACCGGAGAGGCAGTGCAATCCGGCCCGCTACCCAAAACCCTGCAAAAGGCAAACCGCTCCTGCGGCAGGGCACGGATGGCAACTTCCACAGCGGACCACGGGTTCACCGGATATTTACTCAAGAAGACCTCTCCGGGCCAGACAGCCTCAACAAGACACGGTGAATGAGCCGGCAAAAGCATGTTTTGAATGCAGGTCACCAATGGCCTGATGGTCCTATAGTTCCATAAAGAAAAAACCCTGTTTTTTATTTTACCTGTTATTTTAAAAATCTTCAAACAACTCTGATCTCTCCGGTATCAATAAAAGCCTTTCGTAATCCCAGGCCTTTGGCTGGAATTGCCGTTTCCGTAACGAATATCCGGCGGTATTGCCCGTCGGTAAAAAATGGCTTATTGTATTTGGGATAATTTGTGATCAAACCGCTTGAGAATGCCGCCATCTGTTAATCAGGAGGAGACAGAATGTACATCATAGCCTTTGGAGACATCCATATGGAGTATGCAGGCGTTGAGAATATCACCGGGCTCTCAAAGGCGGACCTGGTGATAATTACAGGGGATTTTACCAATTTTGGAGGGAAAAAGGAGGCCTCTACCGTGCTGAATGTTATCCGGCGCATTAATCCTAAGATATATGCTGTCCCGGGTAATATGGATAAGGCATCAGTCGGGGACTATCTGGATGAGCTTGGCATCAATATACATGGCAAGGGGCTTGTCGTGGGCGAGTTGGGAATATTCGGTGTAGGAGGATCCAATCTCACTCCCTTCAATACACCAACCGAGTTTTCCGAAGAAGAACTCGGAGACATAGTCAACAGGGCATACCAATATGTGACTCAGGCACCGATCAAGGTCCTGGTATCCCACACTCCCCCTTTCAACACTGCTACCGACCTGATAGGCAGCGGGGTCCATGTCGGCAGCACAGCTATCAGGAAATTCATTGAAGAAAAACAACCTGACTTTTGCCTTACAGGTCACATACATGAATCCAGAGGGAAAGATCGGATCGGGCACACCCTAATACTCAATCCTGGAATACTGAAAGACCCGGGCTGGATAGAATTCAGCCGTCAGGATGACGGGAGTTATATTGCGCGTCTGAATTAGTTTCCGTCCAAAAACGGAGGAAGTCCTTACTTCACCTCTTCGAAGTCAGCATCTACCACGTCTTCATCTCCTCCACCCTTGCCGCCGCCTCCTTCACCTTTGCCGGATGTGTCCTCAGCCCCGCCGCCCGCCTGGGCGCCACTTGCAGCCTGCTGGTACATCATTTCAGCAAGCTTGTGAGAAGCCTGCATGAGCTCATCCTGGGCCTTTTTAATCGCCTGTACGTCTGAGCCCTCCATGGCCTTTCTGAGGTCTTTTATTTTATCGTTGATCTGGTCTTTGGTGGCGGAATCTACCTTGTCTCCAAGCTCCTGGAGGCTCTTTTCCGTACTGTAAATCAAGGTGTCGGCCTGATTCCGGACCTCCGCCGTTTCTCTTTGCTTCTTATCTTCCTCAGCGTGGAGTTCCGCGTCCTTCATCATCTTCTGAATCTCCTCCTCGCTGAGACCGCTGGAGGCCTGGATCCTGATTGACTGCTCCTTGCCGGTTGCCATATCCTTTGCCGACACATTCAGGATACCATTAGCATCTATATCAAAAGTGACCTCTATCTGGGGCACTCCACGGGGGGCCGGCGGGATTCCAACCAGCTCGAACCGTCCGATGGTCTTGTTACCATATACCATCTCACGCTCGCCCTGAAGCACGTGAATAGTTACAGCATTCTGGTTATCAGCGGCGGTGGTAAAGATCTGGCTCTTCCGGGTCGGAATGGTGGTATTTTTCTCAATCAGCTTGGTCATGACCTGTCCCAGGGTCTCAATGCCAAGGGACAAGGGGGTGACATCCAGGAGCAACACGTCCTTGACCTCGCCTTTTAAAACCGCTCCCTGTATAGCCGCCCCTATTGCCACGACTTCATCCGGATTCACACCTTTATTAGGCTCTTTGGCAAATATCTTTGTGACCTTTTCCTGGACCTTGGGCATACGGGTCATGCCGCCGACCAGTATGACTTCGTTTATATCTGCAGGGGTGAGGCCTGCGTCTTTGAGGGCCGTCTGACACGGGCCCTCAACGCGGTCGACCAGATCTTCTACCATGGCTTCAAACTTGGCCCTGCTGAGTTTCATGACCAGGTGTTTCGGACCGCTGGCGTCAGCAGTAATGAAAGGCAGGTTAATCTCGGTTTCGAGGGTGCTTGAAAGCTCGCATTTGGCCTTTTCAGCCGCTTCTTTCAGGCGCTGAAGGGCCATCCGGTCCTGCCTGAGATCCAGGCCATGCTCCTTCTTGAATTCATCTGCCAGCCAATCGACAATACGGAGGTCAAAGTCCTCGCCTCCAAGAAACGTGTCTCCGTTAGTGGATTTTACCTCGAATACACCTTCCCCGATCTCCAGTATTGAGATGTCAAAAGTGCCCCCACCCAAGTCGAATACCGCGATCTTCTCTTCCGATTTCTTATCCAGGCCATAGGCCAGGGCTGCTGCAGTAGGTTCGTTGATGATGCGCAGGACATTTAATCCTGCAATCCTGCCTGCATCTTTGGTGGACTGCCGCTGGCTGTCGTTGAAGTAGGCCGGCACGGTAATTACTGCATCGGTTACTTTCTCGCCAAGATAATCTTCAGCGGTCTGCTTCATCTTGCCAAGGACCATGGCTGAAATCTCAGCAGGGCTGTACTGCTTGCCCCCTATTTCTATATACGCATCCCCGCTTGAACTCTGGACGATCTTAAAAGGGGCTATATCTCTGGTCTTCTGGACTTCCGCATCACTGAATTTTCTGCCGATAAGCCTCTTGACCGCAAAGACCGTATTTTCCGCATTGGTAACCGCCTGTCTCTTGGCCAGCATTCCCACCAACCGTTCACCTTTATCTGTAAAGGCTACTACCGAAGGTGTGGTGCGACCACCCTCGGCATTATTCAGGACCTTGGGATCACCTCCCTCCATAATGGCTACACAGGAGTTGGTGGTCCCTAAGTCTATGCCTATTACTTTTCCCATATTGAAAACCTCCCTGTAAAAAACTTCAATTTTTCCTAAAACTAAGCACTAGTTTCTTCTTGTCCACTTCCTTCTCTTGGATTTTTTGATACTACCACAAGGGCAGGCCTCAAAATCCTTTCATGAAGCGTATAGCCTTTTAAGAGTTCCTTTATTACCGTGTTTTCTTCCACTCCCTCATGCTCTTGCACGGTAAGGGCCTCATGCATATTTGGATCAAACTTATGTCCTTCTGCGGTAAAGACCTTGAGGCCGAAACGTTCCAGGGTCTTTAGATAGCCTGACAAGGTAAGCTCAAGCCCCTCGATCAGCTTGTCGATGTCCCGTGAATCCCTGGCTGAGGCCACGGCCCGTTCCAGGTTGTCAAGAAAAGGCAGCAGTTCTTTGGCAAAGGATTCCAATGCATACTTCATGTACTCCGATTTTTCCCGCTCCATCCTCTTCTTGAAATTTTCCAGATCAGCGGCCAGGCGCAGCACCTTTTCCTGACATTGATCAAGTTCTGCCTCTCTGTCCGCCAATTCTTGGGCCAGGTCACGTTCATCGCGGCCTGCGCTCTCGATTTCTTCCTCCTCAGTTTTATGCCTTTTTTCCATGTCCTTGTTGTCCATGATCAAGACTCCTTAAACTTTTCGCCCAAGACCTGGGCGGTATATTCAACCAGGGACACTACACGGGCATAGTTCATACGAATCGGGCCAACAACACCCAGGCTCCCCAGAGGATTACCACTGCTACTGCCAGCATAGGGAGCCAACACCAGGCCGCAGCCCGGCATCTCATTTCCAAGCCCTTCAGACCCTATAAATATTTGTACTCCTCTTGAGTCCAAACATTTGTCCAAAAGGGTCAAAAGGGCCTTCTTCTCTTCAAGTGTCTGAAGAATCGCCCTGATGCGGGAGACGTTCGAAAACTCCGGTTTATCAAGGAGATTAAGTCTGCCGTCGATAAAGACCTCTCCCTGCCCGGCTGTCCCCTTCATCTGATCAAGAAGATCTTCCAAGAGGAGGCTGAAGACCCTCCTTTCTTCTTTTAATTCTTCTATAATCACAGACCTAAGTTCTTCCAGGCACATATGGACAAGCCTTTTGCTGAGATACTGAGAAATTTGCTCCAGCGTCTCTTCCTGGATGTCATAATCGGTCTGGACAAGTCGATTTTGCACCATGCCGGTGTCAGATACACTGATGACCAGTATCACGCCCGGCCGGATTCGTAAGAATTCGAGGTGTATCAGGTAATCGCATGTAAGCCGGGGAGCACTCAATACTGCCACGTGCCCTGAAAAAGATGCCAATAGTTGAACAGCACGCTTGAGGGTTGCCGCCAAATCAGCAGATCTGAACATCAAACCCTTTTCTATGGCTACCTGATCACCCCAAGACAAATCCTCCTTCTCCAAGAGGAAGTCCACATAATAACGCAGACCTCTCTCGGTTGGAAGACGTCCTGCTGACGAATGGGGCTGGAATAGCAGGCCGATATCTTCAAGGTCGGCCATGGCATTACGGATGGTAGCAGGACTCAATCCAAGCCCGGCCTTATCGGCAACGGTTTTGGATCCCACCGGTTTTGCACCATTTATATAAGCGTGAACGATTGTCTTTAATATCTCGTTTTTTCGTTCAGACAGGTCAATTTGCTTTGTATTCATAAGTGTGACTTTTCTCGCAAGCCTCGTTAGTACTTGATACTTTATAATGCCAGAGTAAATATCCGGTGAACCCTTGGTCCACTGTGCAGACCGTTCACTGGCAGGGGATATTTCTTTTCACTTAACACTTCAGCCCCTTGTTTTCTTAAGGCTTTTGACATGGGGGATGTCCTGCCCCCTCCCCGTTCTCCTTCGCTGCGCTCAGGAGCCGGGGTTTCCCCCACAGCAAAAGCCGAGAAAACTACGGGGGCTTCCGTTAAACTGTTCAAAGAAATATCCCCTTCCCGTGAACGGTTGCCATCCGTGCCCTGCCGCAGGAGCGGTTTGCCTTTTGCAGGGTTTCGATCGCGGGCCAAATTGCACTGCCTCTCCGGTCTGCGATGAGTGAGCTTTGAAACCCGGAAAAAGGTAACCGCTTCAAGGCAGGATATAACGGGTTCACCGAATATTTACATGCCAGAAGAAACTAATTCTGGCAAAAGGTTGTGTCAACCAGAGTACTGTACTGAAATATTCAATAATTTGCCTTAATAAATTTTTTCTCCGTGATGTCATGCTGTTATTGAAAATACGGGCTCAGGCATGGTATAGATTATATGACTATTGAGTTAGCTCCGCATCATATGCTGATTGTAACGGATTATTGGGTAATCATCCAATTAACTCAATAGTCATAATCCCAAATTATGCAGCAGCCAAGTTTGCCAAAGATGCGAGGCGGAAGGCACGCAGACGTACTTTTGTACTTCAAGTGCCTGACAACAAAACAGATTTGGTAAAATTGGCTGCTGCATAATTTGGGATAATAGATTATGTACAGATATCCCCGGGCTTTTTATATTATCCGGGGAGCCGCTCGAGTTATGCCTGTATTCCTATTAACCGGGGACCTGGTCTTTCCGCCTGCCGAACTTGCCAGAGGAGACGGGCTCTTGGCTATCGGCGGAGACCTGAGTACCCGGAGGCTGATTATCGCATACCGCCAGGGGATATTCCCCTGGTATAGCCCCGGGGAACCTATATTTTGGTGGTCCCCGGATCCGAGGTTGATTTTAGAGCTCCCGAACCTCCATGTACCCAGACGCCTTGAACGGATCATCCGCCAGAAACGCCTTCAAGTCACTTTTGATCGCGCCTTTAAGGAAGTAATAAGGGCTTGCTCGGAGACCAGAACGAAAAAAGGCGAGGGGACCTGGCTTACACCGGAAATGATCGAGGCATACACTGAACTTCACTGTCTGGAAAAGGCCCATTCCATAGAGACCTGGCAAGGAGATCGACTCGTTGGCGGACTTTACAGGATAGTGATGGGCAGGGTATTTTTTGGCGAATCAATGTTTACCAGGATCTCAGATGCCTCAAAAGTAGCATTTGTGACCCTTGTACGCCAACTATCTGAATGGGATTTTGCCATGATTGATTGCCAGGTCACTACTTGGCACCTCTTGAGATTTGGTGCAAAGGAAATACCAAGGTCTTCTTTCCTGGAAAGGCTTAAAAAGTTGATTGATTCCCCAAGCAAGGCTCCAACTGGCAAGTGGAGAAGTTTTTGCCCGGAAATGTAAAGGGTTAACCCGATTTGAGTTAACCCTTTAATTTCCGGTGGTGCCGAGAGACGGAATCGAACCATCGACACGTGGATTTTCAGTCCACTGCTCTACCGACTGAGCTATCTCGGCAAAATTTCCAGATCATTATGATGAACCTGTTTGGCTTTGTCAACCTCGGCATCGACCCAGACCCGGCAGACATTCAGGGGTCACTCACGGAACCTGACATAATAACGGGATAATCCTTGCCGAACATCACAAGATATCATTCGAGAATTTCATGCGTACCTCCTGAACCAGATCTGTCTGACAGAAGATTGTGAGCCGGTCCTCAGGCAGAATTTCAGTGCTTCCACCAGGAATAAGCACATTGCCGCCACGCTCAATGGAAATCACGGTAGCACTCTGTGGCAAATTGATCTCGGCCAGCTTCTTACCCGCACAGGGACAACCGGGTTTTACCAGGACCTCGATGAATTCAATTCCTGAGACTTTACGAAGCGTCATACGTTCCCGGGCGTATTGGGCCTGTTGCTTCTTCAACAGGCCCACATCATAGGCCCGCAGGATATCGCTTCGGCTGATAAGCCCAAGCAATTTTTTTTCAGCGTGACGCGAGACCACGGGAAGCCTCGCAAGATGCCTTGGCCCCATCTTTCGTATGGCGGACCAGATGGGTTCATCCGGAAAGACCGTAACAGGATCAGGCGTGGCCACGTCACGCACCTTGAGGTCCCGTATCATGACGCCCTCCCGCTCAAGCGCCCTTTCCATATCCTGCAGGGTGACTATGCCATAGAGGTCTTCGTCATTTTCCATGACAGGAAAACCATAAAGATGGGTCTCCTGAAAGATGGCAAAGAGCTCTGCCAGGGACTGGTCCTTGTGGACAGTGATGGGTGCCTGATTCATGACTTCTTCAACCATGACCCCTTGCATGACATCAAGGTCTCTTCCCTGGTCGAAACGAATTCCTCTCTTGGTCAGCTTTAAGGTATAGATGGAATCAGGATGCAGCCATTGCGTGAGGCTTGATCCAATTATACTCGCGGTCATAAGGGGCAGGATCAGGTGATAGTCCCCGCTCATTTCAAAGACTATGAGTATGGAGGTGAGCGGGGCCCTTGCTGCTGCGGCAAAGACCGCGGCCATTCCTACAAGTGCATAGGCCCCGACCTCTACGGCTATATTCGGAAAGAGCATACCGGCAACATATCCATAGGCCCCGCCAAGAACAGCTCCAGTGAACAGGGATGGTGCAAAGATACCGCCTGAGTTGCCGGAGCCCAAAGTGAATGAGGTTGCCAGGGGCTTAAGGAAAATCAATACAACGAAAAGCCATAATGTTGCCTTGCCCTGCAGGGCATCTTTCATGAACGGAAATCCTGAACCGTAAACGTGAGGCAGGTTTTCAATCAAGGGCAGCCCAAGCCGGAATTCTTGAGCAGAAACATGCATGACACCGGACAGATAAGGATAGGAAAAGGCCAGAATACCCAGAAGCAATGCCCCTACAGCCGGCTTTAAGGCCTGGGGAAATTTCCAGTGATCAAACAGTTCCTCAAAGGCGTCGAGCATCCTGATGAACATGATACCGACAAACGCGGCGAGAAGGCCCAGCACAGCATATAACAGGATCTCCCACGGCGAGTGCATGACATAGCTGGGCACCTCAAAGGCCGGATTGGCACCGAGAAAAATCCGGCTGATAATGCTGGATGATACGGACGCAATTACTACATTACCAAGCATGGCCACCTGGTGTTCGCTCATCAACAATTCTGAGGAAAATGCCACCCCTGCAATAGGCGCGTTGAATGTAGCCGCAATGCCTGCAGCCGCTCCACAGGCCACCAGGTTCTTGATGCGTTCGTCCGAGAGATGCAGCCACTGTCCTACAGTGGACCCCAGGGCAGAACCTACCTGGACAATAGGGCCTTCCCTGCCGGCCGAACCGCCCGAGCCGATACAGAGGGCCGAGGCGAAAATCTTTGCTATGGCAACCCTCGGCCGTATACGGCCGCCTCGCAATATCAGGGCCTTCATCACTTCGGGCACGCCGTGCCCTTTGGCCTCCGTGGCAAAGTAGGCAATGATCGGACCGCCGATAAGTGCACCCAATACAGGGATGACGATGAGCCACAGACGTCCCAGAGAAGGACAAAGAACCATGGCCTCAGTGTAAGAAAAGTGCTCTATGAGGGCTATAAGCCGGATAAAGAATACGGCAGCGAGCCCGGTCCCGGCCCCAACCACGGCAGCCATTACCATCAGGACCAGCTCTCCGCTGGGAACCAATCGATCTAAAAGATTTGTAATATGGCGTCTTGGCATGCGGGCTGGTTAAATCCTGCAGGTATGGAGCTGACAGGAATCGCCTTTCTGTTCACTATTAATCTCTGGAGTTCTCCTTCACAAGCTTTGATTTCCCGTTTTCTCGTAGTGCAACTAAAAAAAACTCTCTGCCGCCTTATTGTCTCCATATTACAAGCTCATTTTGGAGTTTTATGCCCGGAAAATAGTATAGGTTCTTCCCTGCCTGTCAACTACCTTTCCGGAAAACGCCTATGATCTATGTAGCCATTTACGGCAGGGGTGTTTCTTGGGGTGACTGAGATGAGGGGATTTTCAAAGTAAAATGAGCATAAGACTGGAATGTTTTTAATCAGACAGGTATAATGAAATTCAAGTCTCCGAGCCGTGCCGTGTCAGGGGCATTTGTTTTTGGTATTTGGAGTCCGGTTTAGGATTTTTTCTTGAGTAAAGGGGGGAATAAATGAATATTTTACTTATAGGTTGCAGTGCATACATGGATCAGGGTTACGGATGCCCAGGTGAATACAAGTGTATCAAGGCAGTGGCGGAAAAGAACGGGGAATTTGCCCAATACGACAACCCGGTGCTGGTCGGTTTTCTGCGCTGCAAGTGCCCTGGAAGGGCCACGATATCCAATATAGGGATGGTCAAAAAGAACGTCCAGATTGACGCCGTGCACCTCAGTAACTGTATGATCAAGGCCATACCCATGTGCAAGAATCATGACTTTGACGAGTTTAAAAAGATAGTTGAGAAGAAGTTCGGTGTAAAGTGTGTCCTGGGCACACACGCCTATGACTAAATGAAAAAAGGAGTTGCCCCTGACACCGGCATTCTATCAGGCCCAAGTGCAAGAAAGGGCCCAAATGGCTGCAAAGATCTGCGAGGTTTCCGGCCTCCGTGACAAGAGGTTTGTCTTCAGGGACAGGGAGGTTGCCGGGAAGGTGCTCTCGGATGCCGACTGATAAGACCTCAGCAGGGATGAAGTCCTGACCAGGTTACAAGAGGCCGGATTCCCCGAGACCATGAGGCGGAATCATGTATAATCTGGATTTAAATATTCGCTAAACCGCTCCTGCGGCAGGGCGCGGATGGTCACGTGGGACCACGGGTTCACCGGATATTTACGTTCATTGAATATTTACCTGGACTCAGGCAATAGCCAGCAATACAGGGAGGTTGGTAAATTCGATCACGCGTTCGGCAACGCTTCCAAGCAGGATCCTGCTTACACCTCTTTTTCCCAGCTTTCCCATAACAATGAGATCAGCACCCCATCTGACTGCCTCATCAAGAACTACCTCGTGGGGGGTTCCCACCTTGAGGACCATAGAGACAGGAATGTTCTGCCGGCTTACCTCCAGGGACATATCCTCCAGGAAGGCCCTGGCACTTCCTTCCATGTCAGCCCTGACTTCATCATTGGACTTGTTGCTGAGTCTGCACAACTGCTCGATCACTTCTACATCCAACACATGGAGCAAGAGTAACTCGGAACCCTGGATTTCTGCCAGCCGCCTGGCAAGTCTCACTGCCTTCAGGCTGAATTTTGAGCCATCGACAGGGATCAATATCCTGGCAAATAACCTGTTATCTTCCTTCACTGTCTGCGTGTTTCCTTTTCGGGTTGCGGGTTGCGATAGCCTTTTATTGTCCCTGGCCATATTCCCCGGGATTTCTTTCTCACATGTTTAAGCTGAAAAAGCGCTTCCCGCTCTTTCTCCTCAAGGGTCTCTTCCATGGCCTTGATTGTTGCCAGGTAAGTCGGGACATATATATGGGCCAGGGCATTTATACGCTTAAGCGTCTTTTTCAGCTCTGCCATAAGGCGCTCAATGCCTACCTCCAGCTCTGCCAGCTCTGACACAACCTCCATGGCTCTGTGCACGGACTCGGATGCGGCGTCCATGGACTTGCCTGTTCCATAGAGCCCGTAGCCCGGCTTGTGTGATGGAAGGTTTATTCGGACCAGGGGAAGCAGTACTCCCATAAGACTTCGTTCCCTCAGCACGACACTCTCCCCGCTTCTTACTCCAAGCCCTGCGGCCTGGACAGAGGATTCGCCGTATTCCAAAAGGGCTTCTCTAAGAAAGGTGTAGGCCCTGAGAAGGCGTTGATTTACTTCCTTGCGCACCTGATCCGCCTTTGATGCCAGCAAGCCTATCCGATTGGTAAGGATCTCCTTCTTCTGGTCCAGGAGCTCAAGCCCTTCCTGTGCAAAGGCCAACTCTTCTTTAAGGTGAATGAGATTACTTTTAGTTGCGGGCACTTGGATATGTTCCATGGCTATACTCCGGATCCTTATCCGGCTGAAAGAATTTTATCAGCACTTGGAGTTCTTTTCCTGCCGTATTGATCGATTTCTTCCGGCCTCACCCGGGTGAGTTCCTGCTCAGGAAGAAGCATCGCCAGCTCCCAACCAATGTCCAGTGTCTGAGTAATGGTGCGGTTTTCGTCTGTTCCTTGCCGCAGAAAACGCCCATGGAATTCCCTTGCAAAAGTGTGATAGAGTTTGTCAGTTGCAGAAAGATCCTCTTCTCCTATGATGGATGCAAGTCGCTGTACCTGCCGCGCACGGGCATAGGCAGCATAGAGCTGGCTTGCGAGATTTCCATGATCCTCCCTGGTTCTTCCTTTACCGATTCCATCGCTCATAAGCCTGGAAAGAGACGGCAATACATTTATCGGGGGATAGATGCCTCTCTGGGCCAGAGAACGATCGAGAACTATCTGGCCTTCGGTGATATACCCTGTCAGATCGGGGATAGGGTGAGTGATGTCATCGTCCGGCATGGTAAGAATGGCTATCTGAGTAATAGAGCCCTGCCTGTCGATTATGCGTCCGGCCCTCTCATAGATGGAGGCAAGATCACTGTAAAGGTATCCTGGATAGCCCTTGCGGCTCGGGACCTCTCCCTTGGAAGTGGCCACTTCCCTCAGGGCCTCGCAGTAATTTGTCATGTCAGTCAGGATCACCAGGACATGCATTCCCTCTTCAAAGGCCAGATATTCCGCAACAGTGAGGGCGATCCTGGGAGTTATGAGCCGTTCAACCGTCGGGTCATCCGCCAGGTTCAGGAACATGGCCACATTCTTAAGGACCCCGCTTTCCTCAAAGCTCCGGCGAAAGGTCTCTGCCTCGTCATGGCGTACCCCCATGGCACCGAAAATCACCGCGAATCCTTCATCCCCGGTGAGGAGCCTTGCCTGCCTGACAATCTGGGACGCAAGGTCATTGTGCGGCAACCCGCTTCCGGAAAAGATGGGCAGTTTCTGGCCCCTCACTAAGGTATTCATACCGTCTATGGCGGATATACCTGTCTGTATGAAGTCCTGTGGGTAGGCCCGCGCCACCGGGTTTATGGGCAGGCCGTTTATGTTCCGTCTCTCCCCCCCTAATGGGACCGGCCCGCCATCAAGGGGCCGGCCCAGGCCGTCAAAAATCCGTCCCAGCACCTCCTCCCTTGATACGATTATCTCAAAGGGCCTCCCAAGGAAACGCACTCTGGTGGCAGGCTGGACAAGGCCTGAGGTCCCTTCAAAGACCTCCACCACAGCAACATCTTCGCTTATAGAGAGTATCCTGCCCTGGCGAAGAGGGCCATCCGAAGGGACTATCTCTGCAAGCTCACCAAAACCGACACCTTTAACGCCGCTTATCACCACCAGGGGGCCGCTTATCCTGTCAAGGCCTATGTATTCCAAGGCACCTTTCATAGCACGATCCTGTCGCTTACAGCTCGGCGGGTTGCGGTAAAACGGGCGCTGTAACCCCGTAAACGGTTACCTGTTTCCATATTTCTACCTATGCCTAACACAGCCAGGCAGGGCTCAACCGGGAACCGTGAACGTTGAACCGCTCAGCCCATATCCTGCCTGTGGAGAAGGGCGTTGATCTCATTGTCTATTCGTTCCTTGATGGATATGAATGGGCCCGGGTCATCACCCTGCCGGGTAAACTTCAGCCTGTGGATCTCAATTACTACCGGAAGCTCCGTTGCCCTGAACAGAGGCACCCTGGCTTTTACCACATCGGCCAGGCGTTCAATGAAGTATAATATGACATCGAGCAGGAGGAACTGCTTTTCCGGGCCGGCATAGGTATCCACCGGATCAAAGGCACTCTGTTGCAGGAAGTCGTTCTTTATGAGCCTTGCTCCCTCGATAATCCTTTTCTGATCATCGGGCAGGGCCTCTTCTCCCAGTAATTTCACGATATTTTGCAGCCTTGAGTCCTCCTGGAGGATGTTGATCGTCTTTTCCCTGAGGGACTTCCAGGTGCTGCCCACCTTCTCAGCCCACCACGGCTCTACCATTGAGACATAGGCGGAATAGCTCTGAAGGTAGTTTATGGCAGGAAAATACCTGGCGCTTGCAAGTTCTTTATCAAGGGCCCAGAAGCACTGGACAAAGCGCTTGGTGTGCATGGTTACAGGTTCAGAGAAATCTCCACCCGGAGGTGAAACCGCACCTATGAGGGTCACTGAGCCTTTTTTGTCCGCTAAAGACACCACCTGTCCCGCACGTTCATAGAACGCGGCAAGCCTGCTTGCCAGATAGGCAGGAAAGCCTTCCTCGGCAGGCATCTCCTCCAGCCGGCCGGATATCTCTCTCAGGGCTTCGGCCCACCTTGAGGTGGAGTCTGCCATGAGGGCAACGTCATAGCCCATATCACGATAATATTCTGCTATGGTGACTCCGGTGTAGATGCTGGCTTCCCTGGCGGCTACAGGCATATCCGAAGTGTTGGCAATGAGAATGGTCCGTTCTATGAGGGGATGCTGGGTCCGCGGGTCCAGCAGTTTAGGCAGGTCCACAAGGACCCCTGTCATCTCATTTCCCCGCTCTCCGCAGCCGATATAGACTATGATGTCTGCATCCGCCCATTTGGAGAGTTGGTGCTGGGTGACGGTCTTCCCGGTCCCAAAGCCTCCTGGTATGCCTGCAGTGCCACCCCTTGCCAGGGGAAAGAAGGTATCTATTACCCTCTGCCCGGTTATGAGTGGCTCAAAAGGTACCAGCCGCTCCTGGTACGGGCGGATTTTTCTTACCGGCCACCTGTGGAACAGCTTGAGTTCATGAATCTTATCAGAGGGGGACCGGATTACTGCGATGACATCATCAAGGGTATAGTCTCCCTTGGGTACGATATGTTCCAGGGTCCCCTGGACCCAGGGGGGCACCATAATTCGATGTATAATGAGCCGTGATTCCGGCACTTCACCCAGGATTTCGCCTGGTGAGACCGTGACACCAGGCCTCAGAGACGGGGTAAATTGCCATATCCTGTCCCTTGGAAGGGCGGTTCCGGTCTTTCCCCTGCGTATAAAGTCCCCCCATTTCCCTCGAAGTACCTCAAGGGGACGCTGGACCCCGTCAAAAATCTCACCTATAAGTCCTGGTCCGAGTTCCACATATAGGGGTAGGCCCTTGGCAAATACATCTGCCCCGGGCCGCAGGCCGGTTGTGTCTTCATAGACCTGGACAGTAGCAATATTTCCATCAAGATCAATGACTTCACCTACCAGCCGTTCGTCACTGACCTCCACCATCTCGTTCATTGAAAACCTGTGAGCAGGACGGACCTGCACTACAGGGCCGCTGATCATGGTGACAAGGGGTTGCTGTATCGCGGATTCCGTGCCTGATGCCGGTCTTTTTTTACTCACCGGCCTTACCTTTCAGAAATTCTGTTGCCATTAGCTCCTTGAGTCTGGGCTCTGCTCTTTTAAGCAGGGTGCCGAATGAAAAATCGGCAAGGATTTTTTTATCGGCACTGAAGACAAGGCATCCCCCGCTGATGTCCGCCGGCTCAGGGAGGAGTTCCGCAGCTTGTCCCGTCTCCTTTGATATATCTATAAGCATGTCTTGAGAGAACAGACCTTGATCGTTTTTCCTCGCCTGTATCCAGCAATGCCCTTCGGGAAGACTTGAAACAGCTTGAATTGCAAGAAACTTTAATATATCGGGATATTCCGGTTCGTCCCGGAGGGCTGAAAGCCTCTTTTCCGCCTCTTCGAACACCTCTTTCAGGAGTGCCTGTTTCGCGGCCATCACCTGTTGTCCGGCCTTCAACTCCGCAGCACTGACGACCTGATGGGCGCGCTGATATGCGGATCGGCGCTCCTGGGAGATACGCTCTTCGAGATTCCTCTGCCTGTTCTCCCTGGCTTTCTGCAAGATATGATCTGCCTGTTCCCTGGCCCCGGAGAGGATCTCTCCGGCCTCTTTCTGCCCCTTTTCACTGATTGCCCTGCATAGCAACGATATCTGGTCAGGCAGCGGCACGACGTTTCTCCTTTTCTACCTCTGGTTTCCTATGATGTATCCTAATCCAGGATAAATATCCGGTAAACCCATTATATCCTGCCTTGGAGCGGTTACCTTTTTCCGGGTTTCAAAGCTCGCTCATCGCGGACCGGGGAGGCAGTGCAATCCGGCCCGCTGCCCAAAACCCCGCAAAAGGCAAACCGCTCCTGCGGCAGGGCACGGATGGCAACTTCCACAGCGGACCACGGGTTCACCGGATATTTACAATCCAGGAGCTGCACTCAGGACCCTGTGGCACTTTTCGTGCGCGAGACCGGCAACTGCTTTCGTAAAGATCCAAGTGTCCCTTCTTTGTCTGCCGATCCAGGAACGGCGGATTACCACCAGCTTATTACTTCATCGTTTTCGAATATCAGTTCGACCAGTTTGTCGTAATCCGTATCCTCATAAAGGTTGAACCATGTCGGCTCACGGTCTTCTGCCAGTTTTTCAGCAAGAAACCTGGTGTAATCCGCGGGCTTGCTCTTAAAAATATGCAACTGCTTCATTTTGCTATTCCTAAAAAGGCACGATTAGCTGGTAAGTCCTGATCTTGGGGATCATGTCTTCCAGTGAAAGGTATTTAACATGATCATATTTGTCGGCATCGGCCTTGACGTTAGTGTAGATCTCCGCTTCGAAGTCCACTGCAAAGCTCTCCAGGTGCTCCCTGAACTCCTCCTCTGATAATTGGGAGTAGTGTATTTCTATGTTGCACCCAACGAAAAAGACACCGCACCAG
The DNA here is from genome assembly GCA_003194485.1 of Deltaproteobacteria bacterium. Taxonomy (NCBI): domain Bacteria; kingdom Pseudomonadati; phylum Myxococcota; class Myxococcia; species Deltaproteobacteria bacterium. The sequence goes on along the minus strand of PQXD01000023.1, from coordinate 1,010 downwards.
AGATTATCCACCATACATCCGAAGGCACTGCGCAGGGCCTGCCAGCAGTTCTCGGTTTCGTTAACAATGAAAGCTACTTTTTCAATATTCATGGTCTGTTTCGCCTATAGAACGATATAACGATCAGATTCCTTCATTAGCTCTACGTTCCGCATCTGGGTGCCGAAGTCCTTGTCTTTGACAACCGGTACCGGCTTGGCAAGCCTGAAAAGTTCAAAGCACAAGCTGCAAAGGCTTATCCTGCAGATTCCCTCCAGTTCGACAAACTTCTTGTTTTTAGTCAGAAGTACGCCCCGGCTGGTAAGGAAAATGATCACTTCTTTTCCCGCCCTGTGCGCTGCCTTGGTGATGCCGATCAAGTGGTCGATGTATCTGTCTGAACTGACCAAAATGCCTAATTTGTCATTCATAACTCCTTTTTTCTCCTGTTGATAGAAAATTATAGACTATTTGGGGAAAAACCTGACTTCCTGCCGTAAATATCCGGTGAACCCGCGGTCCGCTGTGGAAGTTGCCATCCGTGCCCTGCCGCAGGAGCGGTCTGCCTTTTGCAGGGTTTCGATCGCGGGCCGGATTGCACTGCCTCTCCGGTCCGCGATGAGTGAGCTTTGAAACCCGGAAAAAGGTAACCGCTTCAAGGCAGGATATAACGGGTTCACCGGATATTTACTTCCTGCCACCCTCTTTGGGATGATATCTATAAACCCGGATTACGCGGTTGCCAAGGTTGCCGAAGGAAGGACTGACGATTTAATCCTTCAAGCTAATACCGTTTTCAATCATACAAAAACAACCATCGTGTCGCAATGGATGTCAACAGGCAGGTCCCGGGCTTTTTGAGCGGAATCATATTTCAGGACTTTTTGCGGTATAATCATTACCTCTGGATATTTCATATAAGATACAGGCAGCAAGCACCGGGTAGGCTGCTTGCCATACAATTACTGCCATTGGTCTGAAGATTCTTTCATAGAGCAACCATTTTTTGAGTCAACTCCTCAATTTTTCTA
>PQXD01000022.1 GCA_003194485.1 Deltaproteobacteria bacterium | reverse complement strand
GCTCCGGATTATAGCTTCTGAAATTGTAGTTCATGAGGCCCTCAAAAAGCAATTATCATGTTGAAATTATATAATATTTTACCGAATTCGGCCTCATTTTGCAACTAATATTTGCGGGACAGACTCAATAGGGAATCCTGTGAAAATCGGGAGCGGGCCCGCCGCTGTGATCGGGGACGAACGCCGCAATTGATGCCACTGCCCGGCAAAAGCTGGGAGGGAAGGCGCGGCAAGTAGGATGATCCGAAAGCCAGAAGACCTGTCTGTAACAATATACAACGCCTTCGTGGACAAGGGATGTTGGTTGGGATATGTTTGCGGATAAAAAAGGGATATCCCCAAGCTCATGATTTGAGTTTGGGGATTTTTTTGGCAAACAACGCACTTTTTAATGAAGGAGGGCAGGCAATACGTCATGGCAATTGCAACCAATCTCGGATTTCCCCGAATCGGAACAAAACGCGAACTGAAACGAGCCGTTGAGAGTTTCTGGGCGGGTAAAATTGGCCCCGGGGAACTGGAGTCCACCGCAAGAGCATTACGCAGAGAGCACTGGAGGCTCCAGCAGGATATCGGAATCGAGCACATTCCTTCGAATGACTTTTCACTATATGACCACGTGCTCGACACAGCGGCCATTGTAGGAGCGGTCCCGGCACGCTTCGGGTATCAGGGCGGAGCCGTCGATCTGGCCACCTATTTCGCCATGGCACGTGGAACAGATGAAGTCCCCGCAATGGAAATGACGAAATGGTTCGATAGCAACTACCACTTTATCGTTCCAGAGTTCGAAGCCGGACAGATATTCCGGCTCGCTTCGACCAAACCCATAGATGAGTTCAAAGAGGCCCGGGCACTCGACATCCGGACCCGCCCAGTGCTCCTGGGACCGGTTTCGTTCCTGCTTCTCGGCAAGAACAGAGAGGATAAGCTGGATCCCCTCACCCTGCTTGACGGTTTACTGTCCGTTTACGAGGATGTCCTTTACAGGCTTATGGACTCGGGCGCGCAGTGGGTCCAGATGGACGAGCCTATACTTGCCCTTGACCTGCGGCAGGATGCATTAGCAGCCTTTGATACGGCGTATGGCCGTCTGAATGGGGTCACGGACAAGCTTAAAATCTGCCTCGCGACTTACTTCGGAGACCTGCGCGAGAACCTCCACGCAGCACTGCGGCTGCCAGTGGCGGCACTTCACTTGGACCTTGTTCGCGCACCACAGCAACTGGACCGGGCTGTGGATCGGATTTCAGAAAACCAGATGCTCTCGCTTGGCGTGATCGACGGCCGCAATATCTGGCGGACCAATCTGGACCAGACACTGGAACTGATTGAAAAAGCGGTAGACAGGCTCGGCCCTGACCGTATCCTTATCGGGCCTTCCTGTTCGCTTCTCCACTGCCCGATCGACCTGGAACTCGAAGATACACTGGACGAAGAACTGAAAGGATGGATGGCCTTTGCTCGCCAGAAGCTTGCAGAGATAGCCATGCTCACGCGCGCTGTTAACGAGGGACGTGGAGCGGTTGCAGAGATGATTGCGGAAAGCCGTGCCGTAGCTGAACGCCGGAGCCGGTCCAGCCGGATTCATAATCCGCAAGCCAAGGAACGGGTCGCCAATGTGGACGGAAAGATGTTTAAGCGGAAGAGCCCGTTCCGTGTCCGGCGGGAAATCCAAAGGGCCAGGTTGAATTTGCCGCCACTGCCTACCACGACCATCGGCTCGTTCCCTCAAACCGCGGAAGTCAGGAAGGCACGCGCAGCCTTCAAAAAAGGAAATTGGTCCGCCGAAAGGTACGAAGCCTTCCTCAAGGAGGAGATCGAAAAGGCTATCCGGTTCCAGGAGGAAATCGGGCTGGACGTGCTCGTTCATGGCGAGTTTGAGAGAAATGATATGGTGGAGTATTTCGGGGAACAACTGGAAGGCATCGCCTTCACGCAGAATGGATGGGTCCAGAGCTATGGCACGCGTTGCATCAAGCCTCCGGTGATTTATGGCGATGTCAGGCGCTCCGGACCGATGACCGTGCGTTGGATCAAGTATGCCCAGTCGTTGACGGCCCGGCCGCTGAAAGGCATACTAACCGGGCCGATCACCATACTCCAGTGGTCTTTCGTCCGCGATGACCAGCCGCGTCGGGAGACGGCGTGTCAGATCGCACTGGCCATACGTGATGAGGTCGCCGACCTGGAAGCAGTCGGCATCCCCGTCATCCAGGTCGATGAACCTGCTCTGCGAGAGGGTTTGCCTCTGCGCAGGGATGAATGGCCGGAATATCTCGAATGGGCCATTGACGTGTTTCGACTTGCCTCATCCGGTGTGCGGGACGATACGCAAGTCCACACTCATATGTGCTATTCGGAGTTCAACGACATCATGGAGGCAGTCGCGGCCCTTGACGCGGATGTCATCTCCATAGAGGCCTCGCGTTCAGACATGGAGCTGCTGGATGCCTTTGTCCGGTTCCAATACCCCAATGAGATCGGACCGGGCATATATGACATCCATAGTCCGAGAGTACCTTCCGTGGATGAAATAGAGGCACTGTTGCGCAAGGCCCTCAACGTCTTTCAGGCCGAATGGTTATGGGTCAATCCAGACTGCGGGCTGAAGACGCGCGGCTGGCCCGAGGTGCACGCTGCCTTGCAAAATATGGTTACAGCGGCCAAGGCCTTGCGGGGAAAGGAGTTTTAGCTGTATGAGAAGGACAAAAGCAAGGGTTCGTTTGATCCGTCACTCTGATGTGCCTGAAGATCTGATCGCTTCTGCCGCCAGGCTGTGTTACGCGAAAGACACAAAAGCGATTTTTGACCAGGATCCGGGGCAGGCGAAAAAATTTGTTAGACTGTTACGTGATATGGGACATATGAGTCCTGTTGAGCATGCTTCCTTTACGTTCTATATTGAGGGCGTATCACGGGCCATGACGCACCAGCTTGTTCGGCACCGGCTGGCGAGCTACTCTCAGCGGAGCCAGCGATATGTACGGCATGATGGGTTTGAATATGTGATTCCGCCGCAGTTCAAGGGTAAAAAAGTAAAGGAAAATGGCGCGGAGATCGATGCGGAAGAATATTTTCGGGAAACTATGGAATATCTGGCCAGGCGGTATGCGAAGCTGAACGAGGCCTTGGGCGATAGCGGGGAGTCCAGTAACGAAGATGCCCGCTATGTGCTTCCTAATGCGTGCGAGACCAAGATCTTGGTGACCATGAACGCCAGGGCACTTCTTCATTTTTTTGAAGAACGCCTCTGCCTCCGGGCGCAGTGGGAGATACGCGGCGTGGCCGATCAAATGCTCATGCTTGTGCGTGAGGTCTGCCCGAGTATCTTCGAAGGAGCCGGGCCAAAATGTCTACGCTTTGGGAAATGTCCTGAGGGAAAGATGACCTGCGGAAAGTTTGAAAAAATAAAAAAGCGCTATGCAGCATAAATAGTCGAGGGAATCTATGGAGGCCGGTTACAAGATCCTGGTGATTGACGATGACGCACTCATACAGGACGCCTGTTATCAGACCCTGGCCAAACATGGTCACAGTGTTACTTTGGTGAAAAATGGCCGTGAAGCCCTTGTTTTGTTCGATAAATGGTCATTTGACCTTATCCTCCTAAATTTGAAGTTGCCCGGCGAAGACGGGCTATTTGTCTTGGCCAAAATCAAGGATCTGGACCCCGAGGCCATAGTCGTCATGATCTCGGAACACGGTTCTATTAAAACCGCTGTTCAAGCCATTAAGCTTGGGGCCTTTGACTTTATAGCCAAGCCCATAACCCCGGAGGAATTAATCAAACTGGTTGATCGTGTGCTGAGAAATCGCCAGTTAACCATCGAAAACCTATATCTCAAGCAAAGCCTTAAGCAGGAAACCTGTAGCACTGAAATTATTAGTAAAAGCCCTGTTATGGAAAAGATCAAGGAGATGATTGCCATGGTTGGCCCCACAGAGAGCACGGTATTGCTTCAAGGTGAGACTGGCACAGGCAAGGGGCTTGTAGCCCAAAAAATCCACGAAATGAGTCGAAGGCGGGGACACCCTTTTATATCAGTCGATTGCGGATCCCTGGCAAAGACCATATTTGAAACCGAACTTTTTGGTCATGTCAAGGGTGCCTTTACGGGCGCAGACAAAACCCAACGCGGAAAATTTGAAATGGCCCAGGGGGGGACACTATTCTTTGATGAGATATCCAACATAAATTTGGAGATCCAGGCCAAGCTCCTCAAGGCTGTTGAAGAAAAGCGCATCTCTAAGGTGGGTGATCACAAGGTCGTTGATGTCGATGTCCGGCTTATATCAGCTACAAACCGGAATCTTGAAAAGGCCGTCGCCGAGAGACTCTTTCGTGAAGATCTCTTCTTTCGACTGAACGTGGTCTCCATACACCTGCCGCCTTTGAGGGAGCGTAAAGACGACATCCCTCTGCTGGCCAAACATTTTTTAGGCATATTTGGCAGGAGAGAGGGAAAAACGATTGAGGGCTTTTCCCCAAATGTTATGGAGGCGTTTACAAAATACCATTGGCCTGGCAACATCCGGGAACTGGAGAATACTGTGGAGCGGCTGGTGATTTTTGCACGGCAAAGGACCATTACCAGACAGGACCTTGTCTATACCAATACAGTGCTATCGAGTGTGCTTATGAAGAAGGACCCGCTTCGCCTGGAGGAAAAGGAACGTCTGCACATTATGAAGGTACTTGAACGCACAAATGGGAACAAGACCCGCGCTGCCCGATTACTCGGCATTGACCGCAAGACCCTCAGAATGAAGATGAAAAAATATCAAATTCCAGCGGATTCAATCTCCAATCCCTAACCCGGATAAAACGTAAATATTCTTATGAACCCTTTATATCCTGCCTTGAAGCGGTCACCTTTTTCCGGGTTTCAAAGCTTACTCATCGCAGACCGGAGAGGCACTGCAATCCGGCCCGCGATCGAAACCCTGCAAAAGGCAAACCGCTTCTGCGGCAAGGCATGACAACTCTGAAAGCACAATGGACGTAACTGATCACAGGGTGCTTCTTCTGGAAACGATTTGCGTCAGCCCTGTAAGTTTTCTTGGCCTTTGCAGCATGGGAAACCCCGGCTCCGGAGCGCAGCGGAGGAGAACGGGGGAGGGTCTCCCATGCTGCAAAGGCCTTAAGAAAACAAGGGGCGAGAGCATGTTGGAAGAAGAAGCACCCCGTGACCGGTTACCAGTGGACCACGGGCTCACTGAATATTTACGATAAAACATAACCGTTCACACTCCCTGTCGGCTGTCAGAGGGGGAAGTGAATAATCACGTAGCCGGAGGAAGGCCCGGACTCTGGGCGAGTTGTCCCCGCTCCGGGTAAAACTGCCCCACTTTTCTGTTCCGCCATTTATGATTGCCTTACTTTTCTCCATCCGCAGTATCTAAACTTTCCATATAAATACAAGTAGATAGCCATCGGCCGTTCCTCGCGCCATCGGCATAACCGTGCTGGCATAGAGATTGCCCTATGGAACAACGTGAGAAGAGTTTGTCTCAAGAACACGAACAAGGAAGGAGAAGATCTATGGAAGAATCGAACAAAGAAAAAGTCGAATCAAAAAAGGAAACCACCGAAGCCTTATTGGCAGAGGGGAGGGTATTTAGACCCTTGCCTCAGTTGGTTGTGGACGCAAACCTGAACCCTAATGATTATGAGAACGCCCTGAAGCAGGGCCAATCAGATCTTGAAGAGTTCTGGGAAAAAGCTGCCGACGAATTAGATTGGTTCAAGAAATGGGACAAGGTGCTTGACCGCTCTGATGCACCGTTTTTCAAGTGGTTTACATGCGGCAAGACCAATATCGCTTACAATGCGCTAGATCGTCATATAAAGACCCATCGTAAGAACAAGGTAGCCATCATCTTTGAAAGCGAAGGCGGCGCCCGCGAGCGCATGACCTATTATGATCTCTACCGGGCTGCCAACAAGTTTGCCAATGTCCTCAAATCCCTCGGTATCAAGAAGGGAGACCGGGTGGCAATTTATCTGCCTAATATACCTGAAATAGCCGTTGCCATGCTCGGATGCGCCAAGATCGGTGCCATACACAGTGTTGTCTACGCGGGGTTCAGTGCTCTTGCTCTTCGAGATCGGATCAACCACGCCGAAGCAAGGCTTGTGGTGACCGTGGATGGGTTTCATAGAAACGGCAAGGTCATTAAGCTGAAAGAAGTCGTGGACGAGGCCATGACGGCGTCCCCTACGGTGGAGACCGTCGTCGTGGTTCGGCGGACAGGTGTAGAGATCGATATGAGTGACGGCCGTTACCTCTGGTACCATGATTTGATGGATGGGGAATCTACAGAGTTTGAGACCGTGAAGATGGATGCCAACGACCCTCTCTATATCCTTTACACGTCAGGAACAACCGGCAAGCCCAAGGGCGTGGTCCATTGCCACGGCGGCTACATGGTGGGGATCAACCGGACCTTAAAATGGGTGTTTGACATAAAAGAGACAGATATCTTCTGGTGTGCGGCTGATCCGGGGTGGGTAACCGGTCATAGCTACATTGTCTACGGCCCCCTCATCGTTGGGACCACCACGGTCATGTATGAGGGGCATCCGCTGTTCCCAGGGCCGGATCGGATGTGGCAGATCATAGAAAAGTACGGGGTCAATATTCTCTACACAGCACCAACTACCATCAGGATGCTTATGAGGTTCGGCTCCCAGCATCCCAAAAAGCACGACCTGTCCACGCTGCGGATCCTCGGCACGGTGGGCGAGCCGATCAACCCTGAGGCATGGGTCTGGTATTATGAAAACATCGGCAACCAGAACTGCCCGGTCATGGACACCTGGTGGCAGACAGAGACGGGCATGTTTATGGTAGCGCCAACACCATGTAACGTATTGAAGCCCGGTTCTGCCTTCAAGCCCTTCCCCGGTGTTCATGTGGACGTGGTCGACGCTCATGGAGAACCCGTGGAACCGGGCAAGGGAGGGTATGTGGTGGTCAGAGAGCCATGGCCTGCCATGCTTACCACCCTTTATAAGGATCCCGAAAAATACAAAGAGACTTATTGGTCAAAAATTCCCGGGGCGTATCTGGCCGGCGACATCGCCTCCAAAGACAAGGATGGCTATTTCTGGTTCCAGGGCCGATCTGATGACGTCCTCAAGATCGCCGGTCACCGGATTGGCACGGCAGAGATCGAAAGTGCCCTGGTCAGTCACAAACATGTTGCCGAGGCTGCATGCATCGGCGTGCCTGACAAGGTTCGCGGAGAGGTAGCCAAGATCTTTGTCATCTTAAGGGAAGGCGTCGAGGAAGACGAAGACACTTTGGTAAACGAACTGAAGGCACATGTCCGAAAGGTCCTGGGACCCGTTGTGGTCATCCGCGGGATCGACTTTGTGGACAAACTTCCCAAGACCAGGAGCGGCAAGATCATGCGCCGTGTATTGAAAGCGCGGGAATTAGGATTAAAGGAAGGCGATCTGTCAACCCTCGAGGATTAACCGTTCAGACATATAATATGGATGGGAGGATTTATTAAATGCAGCGTTTTTTTGCCACTTACAGGAGGATGATATTTGTTTTGAGCCTTTCGCTCATCTGTTTTTTCGGAGGTTTGGGCGAATTCGCCTACGGAGAGTCTGTAGAGGACCTAAAGCTGCAAATGAAGATCATGCAGGACCAGATGATGCAGATGCAGAAAAATATGCAGGCCCTGCAGAATCGTATCAATCAGCTTGAGACGGCCCCGCCGGCACCCCAATTCGCGGCTAAGCCCGTCCCTGAGGTTCCGGCCCTGACAGCCGAGGAGGTCAAGGCCCTGAGGAGTCTGAAGGACCTGGGCAATGTCTGGTCCAAATATAACATGCGACTCTATGGAAGGGTCAAGGTCGACTTTAATTACGACACGGCTGAATTCAAGAAATACAATGACTTCGTAGGTGCAGTCGCCCAGGAAAGTGATTACAAAAACGACTCTACCGACTTCAACCCCCGCGATACCAGGATTGGTTTTGAGGCAAGTCATAAGCGGGATGACTGGCTGGCCAAGGCACGTATAGAGACGGATTTCTACGGTGACAACAACGGCAACAACCTGATTCCACGCATGCGCCTGGGCTATATTGATGTCGGCTACGAAAAGACCCACACAAGCATGGTAGTCGGGCAGGACTGGATCCCGGTCTCACAGCTCAATCCATCGACTATTGACTTCGGTATCCTGACCGCGGCAGGAAACCTGTGGTGGCGTGTCCCCCAGGCTACAGTACGTCAAGAGCTTGGAGATTTCCAGGTATTAGCCTCGGTGATGAAGCACAGGCGAACGAGTACTGAAAACGAGGACCGTATGCCGTGGCTCCTCGGCCGGATACAGTACTCCAATGACATCCTTGGCAAGGGCGGCCTCGTGGCCTTCGGCGGGGGTTACCGGCATGCCGACTACGGACAGAATACTTCTAATAACACGGACCGCTGGCTGGTCTGCGGCGAGCTGAAGTATGTCACCGGACCTCTCACTTTTAAGGGTGAGCTCTGGACCGGTGAGGGCATCGGGCGCAACTTCCTGCGCTATGATCTGGATATGACTCAGGACGGAGGACCTGCAGCAGCATATGGCGGATGGGCCGATCTCACTTATGCAGTCAATGACAAGACCACGATGACCGCGGGTTATGGCTTTGACAATCCCAACAATGGCGACATAGGCGACCTGACCGACACCAACGACCGTCGCTTCACGCGCAACGAACAGTACTTCATCAATACCTGGTATTCACTGTCCAAACCACTTAAGGTCGGTGCAGAGTATATTTACATCGAGACTGAGCGGCATCAACAAATTCATACAGGAAACCGCTTTACGGTCTCAATGAAGTATCTGTTCTAAGGATAAAAAAGAAAATTGAACATCTTTTTTGATTAATCAAGGGTAACCCCCCCGGCTCTGCCGGGGGATTCCCAGAGTTTGACAGTTCCGGGAATAAATAAACAGCCTTCCCTTCGTGAACCGCGCGAAGTTTACGGGAAGGGAGACTGCCTATGAATAACATTCATAGCTTAAGCTACACATTGTAGGATTGCAAATATCACATCGTTTGGATTCCGAAGTGCCGCAAAGTAGAAGAGCACCTCATGGCCGACCATGTGCACATCTGATCTCGATTTCACATGCATACAGTCATAAAATATTAAGAGGTTTGATCCATGTTAAAAAAAGAATCTGTAAAAACATCTAAAGCAGAAATTGCTGTTCACTGGAAAGAGGAAGACTACTTTTATCCTTCCACAAAGTTCATTGCCCAGGCAAATATGACAGATGAAGATATATATGACCGGTTCAGCCTTGATAATTTCCCTGAATGCTTCAAGGAATATGCTGATTTGCTGGACTGGTATAAGTATTGGCATACGACCCTTGATACAAGTGATGCACCTTGCTGGAAGTGGTTTGTTGGCGGAAAGATAAACGCCTGCTACAACTGCGTGGACAGGCATCTTAAAAAGAACAAAAACAAGACGGCAATCCACTGGGTCCCTGAACCTGAGAATGAACGCATTCAGCATATCACCTATCAGGAACTCTATATAAGGGTTAATGAGTTTGCCGCACTCCTCCGAGACTTTGCAGGCCTGAAGGCAGGAGACAGGGTGACGCTTCACATGCCGATGGTGCCGGAACTCCCTATAGCCATGCTTGCCTGCGCCAGGCTCGGTATTATTCACTCCGAGGTCTTTGGAGGTTTCAGCGGAAGTGCATGCGCAGACAGGATAGTGGACTCCGGGAGCAACGTGTTGATAACTATTGACGGGTATTACCGGGCTGGCAATCTCCTTGATCATAAAAAGAACGCTGACATAGCTGTTGAAAAGGCGAAAAAGGAGGGGCAGACTGTTGACAAGGTCCTGATATGGCAGCGTTACCCCGGCAAATACTCGTCTCCGACACCCATGATCGATGGTCGCGATTACTTTGTCAATGACCTGCTCAAGGACTATCGCGGTAAAAGAATTGATCCGGTACCCATGCCTGCCGAGGCCCCTCTGTTCCTGATGTATACCAGCGGCACCACAGGAAAGCCCAAGGGATGTCAGCACAGCACAGGCGGCTATCTTGCCTATGTAACCGGCACATCAAAATACATCCAGGATATCCATCCGGAGGACGTTTACTGGTGCATGGCGGATATCGGATGGATCACGGGCCACTCATATATTGTTTACGGTCCATTGGCCCTGTGCGCGTCTTCAGTTATTTACGAGGGCGTGCCTACCTATCCTGATCCAGGACGGGCATGGAGGATAGCAGAAGAGCTTGATGTAAATATCTTCCACACTGCGCCGACTACCATACGGACCCTGAGAAAAGTCGGTCCTGATGAACCTGCCAAGTACAACTATCATTTCAAGCACATGACCACTGTCGGCGAACCGATCGAGCCTGAGGTATGGAAATGGTACTATCATGTGATTGGTAAGGGTGAAGCCGTAATAGTCGATACATGGTGGCAGACGGAAAACGGAGGCTTTCTCTGCAGTACCGTGCCTGCAATAAAGCCGATGAAGCCTGGCAGCGCAGGTCCAGGTATGCCGGGTATCTATCCGATAATCTATGACGATGATGGGAACATAGTTCCTGCCGGATCGGGAAAGGCAGGCAATATATGCATACAGAATCCATGGCCCGGCCAGTTCCAGACCATATGGGGGGACCGTGACCGATATGTCTCTACCTATTTTGCAAAGTACTGCAAAGACAAAAACAGCAAGAATTGGCGTGACTGGCCGTACCTCTCAGGCGATGCCGCTGTGTTGGCAAAAGACGGGTACTTCCGTATCCTTGGAAGGCTTGACGATGTGATCAATGTCTCCGGACACCGGCTTGGGACCAAGGAACTCGAGTCCGCTTCTCTTGACGTCCCTGAAGTAGCAGAGGCGGCGGTTGTCCCTGCAGCGGACGAGATAAAGGGAATGGTCCCTGACCTGTATGTCTCTCTGAAGCCGGGATACGATCCCAGTCCGGAATTGGCTGCCAAAATTTCACAGAGTCTCTGTGATAGCATCGGTAAAATCGCAAAGCCGAGAAAGGTCTGGATCGTACCGGATATGCCGAAAACGCGCTCAGGAAAGATTATGCGCAGGGTACTTGCAGCCATATCCAATGACAGGGACGTGGGCGACACAACTACATTGGCAAATCCCGAGATCGTCGCTGAAATCTATAAGATGTCAAAAGAATAGTTCATTGCATCACATGGTTACGACGTCCGTTTTACCGCAAGCCACCGAGCTGTAAGCGTTTACAGGGTGCTACAGATGCGAGGCGGAGGGTACGCAGACGTACTTCCTGTACTTCAAGTGCCCGACCTGCCTGCTGGCAGGCAGGCAACAAAGCAGATGCGGTGCCCTGTGAACGCTTACGAGCATCTTTAAGAAGGAGATAAACATATGACAACAGGTCAAGTTACAAAAGAACCAATACAGGCCTGGATAACCACCTTTGCAGGCACTGCCATCAACCTTTGTCTGGGTATATTATATGCCTGGAGCATATGGAAATCGTCCCTGGTCAACGTGGATAAGGCTGGCCAAGTCATTGAAGAGGGCATGAATGCAGGTTGGACCTATCTGACCAATGCCCAGGCTGCAACACCCTTTTCTCTATGCATTATCATCTTTGCATTGTTAATGATCCCAGGAGGCCGCATACAGGATAAATTCGGCCCCAAGGTGGGTGCAACCGTGGGCGGCCTTTTCCTTGCCGCAGGTTGTATCGTTGCCGGATTGATGAAGAGCTATGCCGGGCTCGTTTTTGGTTTCGGCATACTCGGTGGTATTGGTATGGGTATTGGTTATGCCTCTCCCACGCCTGCGGCCCTGAAGTGGTTCGGTCCCCACAGACGAGGTCTGGTTGCAGGTCTTGTGGTAGGCGGTTATGGAGGTGCGGCCCTGTATATCGGCCCTCTGGCACAGTATCTGATTGACCACTATGGCATAACAGGAAGCTTTGTAGGTCTGGGAATACTGTTCGCAGTAGTGGTTATCATTGCGGGTCAGCTCCTGCTAACGCCTCCTGAAGGATATGTGCCCCCGGGCTCGAAAGTTGCAGCAACCGTCAAGCAGATGGCAGCGGCAACCAAGCATAATTGGAATGCCTCTGAGATGTTGAAGACCTGGCAGTTTTATGCCCTGGTATTCATGTTCATGCTCACTACACAGTCCGGTCTTCTGATCATTGCGAACGCTAAAAGCCTGATGGTTCAAGCAGGCAAAAACATCCCATTCCTCGCGGCCAACGCTTGGATTCTTGTCTCGTTTGGAGGTTTTGTCAATGCAGCCGGACGGGTCGGTACGGGTTTTTATTCAGACAAGATCGGGCGGGTTAATGCCTACACCATAAACTGTACTATATCCGCCATCTGCCTATTCGCATTACCATTTGTAATTGCGATGCAGAATGTGCCGCTTCTGTTCCTGGTCGTGGGTATTGCTTACTGGCAGTATGGCGGCGGTCTTGCCCTGTTGCCATCCTTTACTGCCGACTTCTACGGGCCCAAGAACCTCGGGTTCAACTACGGCCTGGTATTTCTCGGCTGGGGAGCAGGCTTTTTCATGGCAAGACTGGGCGGTACGATTGAAGATATGACAGGCAGTCTGAATACTGCCTTTTATATTTCAGGGGCCTTGTTGATTGCAGGAGTTATCCTTGCGCGTATCACAACAAGGCCAAAATACGCTGGAGAGGAATAGTAGAAATTTGAAATTGGAAATTGGAAAAACACAACGATGTAAATTTGTTACCTAATTTCTAATTCCGAATTTGCAGTTTCGATAAAAAGGACGCATGTTATAATACACGCGTCCTTTTTTATAAGGAACTAGTTTATGAAACCTGATCAACTTGATATCCTGAACCCCAGACGCTGTTGTCTCCTGGTCATTGATCCACAAGAGCGTCTCATGAAGGCCGTTTACAAACCAGACAGGGTAATAGCCAATACCGCCCTTATGATACACTGCGCCAAGGCTATGGAGATACCTATTGTAGCAACAACACAATATAAAAAGGGCCTCGGACCATTTGCACCAGAGCTTGCCGAGCTGCTTGCTGATGTCACCTGTGTAGACAAGATTGAGTTCAGTGCCCTGGCAAACTATAATGTGAAACAGGTCCTTACCAATCTGCCTGTCTCTGTTGACACTCTGATTATGACAGGTGTTGAGGCCCATATATGCGTTTATCAGACTGCCGTTTGCGCAATCAAAATGAAATACAGGCCATGGATAGTGGCTGATGCAGTATCATCCCGGAAAAAGCGAAATGCTAAATTAGCTTTGAGCCGGATGGAAGCCACCGGAGCATCTGTAGGACCGGCAGAGATGGCGGTTTACGAGCTGCTTGGGAAGGCCGGGACCCCGGTATTCAAGGCTATGTTGCCGCACCTGAAATGAATTAAACTGTGATTCCGCTCAAAATGCTCCGGATGTAAGGAGCGAGATTTCCAAGGAACAAGGCGTACTGGGTATACGTCGCAGTGACGAGGGAATTGTAGTAACGCAGCAGATGGAGTATTTTCAGCAAAATCATGAATCATATTTTTCCCTGGACACTTACCGCTCTCAGTATAATAGGGGCGATACTGAACATCAGAAAAAAACGTTCTGGTTTTGCAGTCTACACGGTAGCCAACATCGGCTGGATAATAGTGAATATCTACCATGGCATTTATGCACAAGCGGCCCTGTTTGTAGTCTTTACCGGACTTTCTGCCTGGGGATGGATAGAATGGGGACGCAAGAAGTGGAGCGGATATGACGGCATTCTTTGAGACCTTTGAGCACGGTGCTGACATAGGGATAAGAGGTAGGGGCAAGACACTGTCAGAGGCCTTTGAAAATGGGGCGAAGTCAATGTTTTCTCTCTTGGTTGAAGACCTTGATGCAGTCATACCTGAGAAATCGGTCACGATTTCCTGCGAGTCCTTTGATCTGGAAGGTCTGTTTGTTGCCTGGCTTAATTCCCTTTTGGCTGAATCCGACTTGCAAAGATTGATATTCAGCGAATTCAAAGTGAAATTGCAGGACCTCAGACTTGCAGGAACGGCAATGGGAGAGCCCTTTGATTTCTCAAGGCACCGGCGGGGGTTGGAGGTCAAGGGAGCAACCTTCACGGAACTGGCAGTCAGGCAGGATGGAGAATGGTGGATTGTCCAGTGTGTTGTAGATGTATGAACCTAAACGTTTGTGATGGTGGCTTTCGTTGCCATAAGCGCTAAATGGACTAATGAACTACTAAAAGATGAACATCGAACATCGAACGTCCAACATCGAATGTTGAATGGGAAAAGATGTGGAAACAGAAATAGCGATTGAATGTTCGGTATTGGATATTTGTTTTTCATTCGACGTTGGACGTTCGATGTTCGACGTTGGACGTTCATCTTTCAAAAAGTATTTTCGAGGTGACAAATGGAGCTTAAACAACTGAAACGTCTGGGAGAGTATCAGTGGGAGATCCCAATGGATAAGGACATGAGGGTACCGGCCTTCATCTTTGCCAGCCGGGAACTGGTCTCCGAGATGGATGAAAAGGTCCGCGAACAGCTCAGTAACGTGGCCTCATTGCCCGGGATCGTGAAGGCTGCTATTGCCATGCCTGATGCCCATTGGGGCTATGGCTTTCCCATCGGGGGAGTAGCGGCCTTCGATCCGGACGAAGGCGGCATAATCTCCGTAGGCGGAGTCGGCTATGATATTTCCTGTGGAGTCAGGAACCTGCTTACCGGCCTGACAAAGGACGAAATCCTGCCCTTTCTCGAACCCCTTATTGATCGACTCTTCCAGGTCGTTCCATCCGGTGTAGGCTCTGAAGGCAAGATCAGGCTTGCACCTGCCGAACTGGATGACGTCCTCACAGGAGGTGCCCAGTGGGCAGTAGAATTGGGTTACGGGTTTCCTGAAGACCTGGATTATATGGAAGAGAAAGGAAGGCTGCCAGGTGCCGATCCTTCCTGCGTCTCAGATGTTGCCAAGCACAGGCAGTACCGGCAGGTTGGGACCCTTGGCTCAGGGAACCATTATCTGGAAATACAGTACGTGGAAGAGATATTTCACCGGCCCTCGGCCGAGGCCTTTGGTTTGAAAGAAGGAGATGTAGTAGTGGCAATCCATTGCGGTTCCAGGGCACTGGGTCACCAGATCGGTACCGATTACCTTCAGGTGCTTGGCAAGGCCTGCAAGAAGTATCAGATCCCGATCAGGGAAAGGGAGCTTGTCTGCGCCCCGATAAGATCTCCTGAGGGAGAGAGATATTACAAGGCTATGGCCTGCGGGGTAAACTGTGCACTTGCCAATCGACAGGTAATCACTCATCTTACCCGCCAGGTCTTCCATGAAATATTTCCAAATACGAGCTTGAAAATCCTTTATGATGTCAGCCACAATACGTGCAAGATTGAAAAACACAAGGCAAACGGCGGAGTGAAACGCCTTTATGTCCACAGAAAAGGGGCTACCAGGGCCTTTGGTCCGGGCAGAGCCGAGATACCCGAAGCATTCAGAGGCGTCGGTCAGCCCGTGCTTATAGGTGGGACCATGGGGACCTGTTCGTATATTCTGGCAGGCCAGGAGACCGGAGAGGCCCTGGCCTGGGGTTCTGCATGCCACGGTGCAGGCCGTTCAATGAGTCGAAGGGCCGCACTGAAACGCTGGAAAGGCCGGAAGGTAGTTGCCGAACTGGCCCGCAAGGGAATCCTCATCCGGGCAGCGAGTTACCGGGGCGCGGCAGAAGAGGCGCCCGAGGCATATAAGGATGTCACAAGGGTAGTGGATTCCACGTACAGGGCAGGACTTGCAAGAATAGTGGCAATAATGAGACCCATGGCCTGTATCAAGGGTTGATAAGGGCTTTTATGCTCCCTGATATGTTTTTAAACTCGAATTTTCTTAAATTTAAGGGCCGGTCTGTCCTGCGTCCCATAGAATAGAGAAACTGGAAAACATGCAGTGTGCCATGCCGAAATGCCCTTTGAGAACCAAGGAGATAAAGCATCCATATCCTTGTAAACTCTTTGCCCATCATTTCCCTGATCTGCGTGATGTTTGCCTTAAACCGCCTTATCCAACAGCCCAAGGTCAGGTCGTAATGGGGTCGCAGGTCCTCCAAGTCTAAAAAATCAATACCAGTATCCTGTGCATTTTCTATTATTTCACCAAGAGCGGGTATGTAGCCGCCTGGGAATATGTATTTTCGTATCCATGTATCCGTGGGCTCGGGTTTCAACCGTGCGATGGTATGCAGCAATAATATTCCTTTCGGACGGAGCAGTTTTGCTGCTTTATCAAAAAAGGCCGGGATATTCTCCTTGCCTACATGCTCAAACATACCAATGGATACTATCCGGTCATAGGTCCCATGCTCTTCGTCAGGGACCTCCCTGTAGTCCTGAAGCCGGATTTCTGCCTTACCTGACAATCCCGCTTTCTCTATTCGCCTGCATCCGAGTTCATACTGGTTCTCGGCAACAGTCAGGCCAACGGTATTCGCTCCGTAAGATCTGGCGGCCTCCATCACCAGGCTTCCCCAACCGCACCCGATATCGAGCAGCCTCTGTCCCGGCCTGAGCCTGAGCTTGTGAAGCGTATGATGTATCTTCTGTAGCTGTGCCTGCTCCAGGGAATCATCTTCGTTAATAAAATATGCACAGGAGTAATTAAGGCCCTTGTCGAGCCATAGCTGATAGAAGGAATTGCCCTTGTCATAATGGGCCTGCACGTCTCTTTTTGTCTGTTTCAGACCCGCCTTACGCCTTAAATTCAGCCAACAGAGACGGACCTTTTGTGCTGGTGAAAACTTTAAAAAGAGATCTTCTTTGTAGGCCAGGCTCAGCACCTCGCCCAGGTCTCCATCCACCTCTATATCGCCTCTTGCATAAGCCTCTCCGAATCCTGTGGACAGATCTGTCAGGATGGCATCAAATGCATCCGGTACCCTGAAATGTATGACAAATGCCGGAGCCCCTCTCCCAAAAGACATTTCAGAGCCATCCCAAAAACGTACTTTGCCTGAAATTGAAGGATCATTGCCAAGAAGAGACAAGATCAGGCTTTTGGCATGTTTTAATTCCATGCTTTCTCTTCCCGTGTTAAGATAACCAGTGGAATCCGGCTTATTAAAATAATAATACCTTAATTATACGCTGTCACTGCCAAGATTCTTGAAAAATCCCATGAAGTATTGCCGACTCGTCTTCAGCGAGTTCAGGATGGCGGGGTCGCATGAATAAGATATAATCAGACCAGGGCGTCCGCTCCTCCGGGACAAGGATACCGGACTATCTTCCCTTCAAAGGTGCGGAATATTGCCTCATCTTTGCCGACTTCAAGCAGATATGAAGGCATCATCATGGCCTTCCCGCCGCCGCCAGGCAGATCCGCAACATAGTTCGGAATGCACATACCACCTATCTTGCCCCACATCCCCTGAATAATTCCTATACCTTTCCTGATATCTGTTCGAAAGTGATCTGTCCCCTGTGCTGCATCACAGTGAAAAAGGTAGTAGGGCCTTACCATGATCCTCTGGAGTCCGCGACACAGATCTCGTATCACTCCCGGGGAATCATTAACCCCCTTCAGCAAGACTGTCTGATTGGACAATGGTATCCCTGACCTAAGGATCCTTTCGCACGCCTCTGCGGACTCGGGAGTGATCTCTCTGGGGTGATTAAAATGGGTATTTATCCAAAGGGGACGGTGTCTGGCCAGCATCCGGCACAGATCTTCAGTTATGCGCATGGGGAGAACAACAGGTATCCTGGTACCAATACGCAGCACCTCAACATGAGGTATCTTTCTTAATGCCTTCAGGAACTCGTCAAGCAGCCTCTGTTGCATTGTGAGCGGATCTCCTCCGGAGACAATGACTTCACGGACACGTGGATTGCCTGCCACATAGTCCACCATACGATAAAGGGCCTCTCTTGTACTGCCGGCCTCCGGGTTTCTCCATGTGCGTTTCCTGTTGCAATGACGGCAATACACGGCACATGTACCGGTTGCCATGGCCAGTACACGGTCGGGATACCTGTGAATCAGGCCGGGAACCGGCATGTGCGCCCGTTCGGCCAGAGGGTCTTCTTCTGAACCAGGAAGTGAAAAACTTATCTCCCTTGGATCAGGGATGCACTGCTTTTTGATAGGATCATCGGGATCTGACCAGTCGATCAGGGAGAGATAATAAGGCGTAACGGCATACCTGTATCGTGCAATGACATCTCTGTAAATCTCTTCCTCGTGTGAAGCAAGTTGCAAGAACTCTGACAGTGCACCAAGTCCCCTGGTCCGGTTTGAAAGCTGCCAGCGCCAATCAGACCACTGCCCTGCTTCGCTTCCACTCATGATTACACCGCTTTTTATTACTGTAAAAAACTGATTACTTCCATGAAATCATATAAGAACTTCTTCGAAAGGACTAATTTTGGTGATAAATTCAGGACCCTTTCAAAATATTCTTTTGCCTGCTGATACATTTTCAGCCTCTTGTAACAAATAGCTATATCGCATAAAATCTGGGGGATATTTTTATATCCGGGATCAATTTCCATAGATTTTTCAAAATATCCTACGGCATCTTTGTAATTTCCTGCATCCTTGCATATTTTTGCCATAAAAAAATAAGGATTCAGCATTGTACTTGGCCGATTAAGCCTGGCCCCAGGGATTGTAACCGCCACCGCCGGTATTTGAAGCTCAGAACAGGTAGTGTTAGTTATAATTACTTCCAGATTATTCTGTTTAATTAAATCTACCGCCCTCTCTATCTCTATTTTAAAATCCGCATGTTTATAAGTAGGTATCTTGTTAAAAGAAATAATTTCTTTATTTTCTATTAAATATGAAGCCTCTTCCAAGGTTTTAAAATATGGAAAGCAATAGGTAGGTCCCCCTGGTTGTTTATGTCTTTTTTCGTTAAAAATAATCTGCGCCCTATGTTGAGCCAGTTCAATCAGGGCACGAATTAAGGCAAAATCACGATTCAAGTGTGCACCTGCTGCATTATATATCATGACTGTATTTGTTGGTGGATTTGAATCATAGGCAAGGACACTTATAGTTGGAATGTTTAATCCCATGGAAAAGTCCTTGATATAAAGCTCAATGCCTGAATTAAAGAAATTTTTTATCAATGACTTCGCAATATGGTGATCAATAGAAGAAATATCAATAGAGGGGGTAGGTAACTTTCCTTTTATTATTCTTGAAACATTATGCCTTTCTATTACCTCTCCTATTGCCTGAAGTATTGCCTCTTGTATCGTATTTCCACTAGCAAATCCTGTAGTACCATAAATAAGATAAAACCAATGCAGAGGGAAAAGTATAGATTTATTATAAGTTAAAGAAAAGGCTTCTGTCCAGGGAAGAGGGATCTTTTTTAAATCTTCTAATATCTCATCTGTTTGATAAACAGAGGGTAAAGGTAAAAGTAAATCTAAAGGACTCAACGCATTTTCTTTTAAATTATCATAGCTGGAAACAATAAAAGGCTTTCTTTCTTTTATAAATAACTCACAACTATAACGTTCAACAGCCTCCATCAAGGCACTGGCCTTTGCCTGCTCTATGGATACACCCTTCCCGCAGCTGTTACCTATTCCCAAATCGGACTCAATTTCACAAATAAAGGCCGGAATGCCTACTTTATCAAGTTCATCTATGCGTAAAATATTGCTTAAACAAAACAGCTTCTTTCGTTTCAGCCGGTTTAATACCGTCTTTATAGTCTCTTTTGGAATGAAGGCCTTGTCCTGACCATATGTATAATGTTTAGGGCAGGAATGTATCATATATCGATTCTTTTTTCCGGGTTTCAAGGCTTATTCATTGCAGACCAGGGGGCCGGTGCGATCCGGCCCGCTTCAGTGGACCACGATTCATAAAAATATTTACCAAATTTCAACTCGAATTACAATTCGGCCTATAATCCCGAATTATGCAGCAGCCAAGTTTGCCAAAGATGCGAGGCGGAAGGCACGCAGACGTACTTTTGTACTTCAAGTGCCTGACAACAAAGCAGATTTGGTAAAATTGGCTGCCCCTTGTGACTTCAAATACCGAACAATTTTTAACTCCGGTGGAATGCACCTTTTGGGTGAACATTCCAAACTGGACAATACACCATAACTTACTGATTTTTCTATTTGTTCCTTATTGTTCGGTGTTTGAAGTGCATAATTTGGGATAATTCCGGGCTATATACTTTGATCAATTATTGCAAAAAATATATGATAATTGGGTAAGGAGCAATGCAGGCAGGAATTCCGCTCACATTGACGTTCTTTCATAGCAGGCTTAGAATATCGCCATGCAGGGAAACGCAAGATCGGATCTGCCAGACTTTTCCGGTATATTATGGATCAAGGCCCAGGAGGCCAATCCAACTACAAATTACAAAATCACTTTGGGGTACCTGCAATGGCAGAAAAATCTACAGAGCGTGTACACGTATTTGTGAGTGGACGGGTTCAGGGAGTGTTTTTCAGGGCAAATACAAGGGCCGAAGCTAAGCGATTAGGGCTCAAAGGATGGGTAAAGAATATCCCCGACGGCCGGGTGGAACTCGTGGCCGAGGGGCCTTCCCGGGCTGTGAACGAGTTGATAAGCTGGTGCCATAAAGGCCCTGCCTGCTCAAGGGTAGACAAGGTGGAATTCCACAAAGAGACGCCGACAGGAAAATATGATGAATTTTCAGTCCGCTTTTAAGAAATCTTTTTCGATTCTGGTCTGCGTTTTTTTGCTCTGCGGGTGCGCTTCTGTCCATTTGGACCTTATGGACATGGATTCTCCTCTATGTCTCAATGACCCGGTGCCGCTGGGAGTGCTGGAAGTAAAGCACTTCAAGGATAGCATGAAGGCCCACTTCGGGCTTTTCGGACTTGTGACCTGGAGGCACCCGCCCCTGAAAAAGGTCTTTGAAAAGCAGCTACATGAATACAAAGGCAATGGGATAATAAATATATCCATAAAAAGTGAATTCAGCCCTGTGGACATGCTGCTCCTTCCGTTTTCCCCGCTGTGGTTCACCTGTACCTATACTGTTGAAGGAGATGTGGTGATCATACAATCATCCCTGAAATAGGAAACGTTCTTGAACTTACGGAAGTTATAAGCTATTGATAGAAAAAAAATCCGCTGGAGAAAATTGAAGTGTACGACTCCTCAGACCTCAGGAAAGGACTAAAAATAGCCATCGACGGAGAACCATATATCATCACTGATTTCCAGTTTTCCAAGCCCGGAAAGGGGCAGGCCCTTTATAAATGCAAGCTCAAAAACATGGTGACCGGTTATACTGTGGATCGTACTTACCGCTCAGGGGATAAATTCGAACCGGCCAACCTTGACGAAGTGCATATGCAATATCTCTACAGGGACGATGAAGGCTTTCATTTTATGGATACAAATACCTACGATCAGGTATCCCTGAGAAACAGCCAGATGGGAGAGGCAAAAAACTTTCTACTGGAAAATATGGAGGTTGACATCCTCTTTTTCCAGGGTGTTCCTATTGACATCTCTCTGCCGACTTTTGTTGAACTTGAGGTGAAAGAATCTGCTCCTGGAATGCGGGGAGACACGGCCACTGGTGCCACAAAGCCTGTAACACTTGAAACAGGCCACGAGATCCAGGTACCCCTTTTCATAAAGGAAGGCGATATCCTGAAGATTGACACCCGCACAGGGGAATATGTGGAGCGGGCAAAAAATAGAACCTGATCTGAACAGGCTTTCCCGCCACCCGGGTAACACTATCCGCAAGGCCCGGAAAATCCGTTCCAGGCACGCGATACTGGAAAGCCGCGGCGAAATTATAAAAGCCATCAGGTCATATCTGTC
Organism: Deltaproteobacteria bacterium; assembly: GCA_003194485.1. Taxonomy (NCBI): domain Bacteria; kingdom Pseudomonadati; phylum Myxococcota; class Myxococcia; species Deltaproteobacteria bacterium. The sequence goes on along the minus strand of PQXD01000022.1, from coordinate 1,077 downwards.
AGGGCAGGGATTTCTTGAGGTCCAGACCCCTCTTATGATTAAGGCCCCTGTACCCGAGACCTCCATCGAGGCATTTCCGGTTTCCCAGGGAAAGGGCAAGCCGGACCTGTATCTGATACCCTCACCTGAAATCAACCTGAAACGCCTTTTGGCAGAGGGACTTGACAGGATCTTTCAATTAGGGCCTGTATTTCGACAGGAAGAGCAGGGCTGTCATCATCTCCCCGAGTTCACCATGCTGGAATGGTACAGGGCTGGCGCAGACTATCATGCCCTTATGTCTGACTGTGAAGCCATAATGGAAATAACAGCCCGGGCGGCCGGCTGGAAAGGTTATTCAGTCACATACAAAGGCCGAAAGATCGACATCAGCCCCCCGTTTCCCAGGATGACCATAAAAGAGGCATTTGAAAAATATGCCGGCTGGACACCGTGCATCGTACCGGATTTGGACCGGTTCAATGAAGATATGGTAACAAAGATAGAACCCAATCTGCCTCAGGATCTTCCGGTCTTTTTAATTGATTATCCGTCATACTGTGCATCTCTTGCCAGGTTGAAGCCATCCGGCCCCAAGGTGGCTGAGAGAGTCGAGATGTATGCAGGCGGCCTTGAGATAGCCAACGGCTTTTCCGAACTCACTGACCGGAAAGAACAAGAGGCAAGATTCAGGAAAGAGGCCTTAAGACGCAAAGAACAGGGTATGAATGCCTATCCCTGGCCTGAAGAGTTTCTGTCATCACTAAGCGGGCTCCCCGAATGCGCGGGCATGGCACTTGGGATAGACCGCCTGGTAATGCTGCTCACAAATTCGTCAGATATCAACGAGGTGGTGGCGTTTCCACCTGAAGAAGTCTGATTCCCAAATCGTCTCTGCTGCAAAAACACTTCTTGAATGTAAATATCCGGTGAACCCGTAGTCCATTCCGCAGACCGTTCACGGGAAGGGGATATTTCTTTTCACTTAACACTTCAGCCCCTTGTTTTCTTAAGGCTTTTGACATGGGGGAGTCTTGCCCCCTCCCCGTTCTCCTTCGCTGCGCTCAGGAGCCGGGGTTTCCCCCACAGCAAAAGCCA
>PQXD01000021.1 GCA_003194485.1 Deltaproteobacteria bacterium | reverse complement strand
GACGTCCTACATTGGCCGCTGCCGGCCTTTTGGGCCTTGGTATAGGAGGGGATATATACTAACCGTCAAGCACCCGGCTATCGCCGCCACAGGCACGTTAAATGATACGGAAATAACATTGACGGAAAATCACCGTCATGGACAAATTTTTCGTTTTGTGAAAAAAAAATTAGAAAAATTGAGGAGTTGACTCAAAAAATGGTTGCTCTATGAAAGAATCTTCAGACCAATGGCAGTAATTGTATGGCAAGCAGCCTACCCGGTGCTTGCTGCCTGTATCTTATATGAAATATCCAGAGAGGAGGACAGTACCAAAGAGATACCTATTATTATGCTCACCTCAAAGGCCGAGCCTGCCGACAAGGTAAAGGGCCTGGAACTGGGGGCCCTGGACTATGTGGTCAAACCCTTTGACGAAGGCGAGCTGATAGCCCGCGTGAATATACAATTACGATTGAAACAGCTTTACGAAGCCCTACAGGAGAAGAATCGACAGCTCCGGGAGTTGGCCAACCGGGACGGACTGACAGGCTTATATAACCATCGATATTTCCACGAGCAGCTGTCTAAGGACTTTTTGCGCGCGAAAAGATATCATGAGTCTTTGTCGTGCATTTTATTAGACATAGACTATTTTAAGAAATTTAACGATACATACGGACATCAGACGGGTGACATCGTATTGAGTACTCTGGGGCAAGTCATCAGAGACTCTATAAGGGACAGCGACTTCGCGGCCAGATATGGGGGTGAAGAGTTTGCGCTCGTGTTGTATCATGCAGATAGGCCGACCGCGATCAATGTGGCTGAACGTCTCAGGCAGATGGTGGAGCACTGTGAGGTGCGTGATAAGGATCACGTGTTGCATGTCACCATCAGTTTAGGGGTTGCCACGTTTCCGCACGAGCAAATCAGCAATCCCAAGCAGATAGTTGAATGCGCTGATAAGGCGCTATACAAAGCCAAGGAAAATGGCCGGAACCGGGTAGAATACTTTCGGTGAATATTCGGTGAATCCGTTATATCCTGCGCCTTGATGGTTGTGGCAACTCCAAGGCATAGACAAAATTAATAAAAAGCACTCACGGCAAAAAGTCGTAAGTGCTTGATATCTTTGGTACGCCAGGAGGGATTCGAACCCCCGACCTACGGATTCGTAGTCCGGCGCTCTATCCAGCTGAGCTACTGGCGCATGTATGGGCTCTTTATAATGGATAAGATGTCCTGTTGCAAGTCTCTGAATCGCCCGCAATTGCCTGTTGAAAGCATCATATGAATTGCCCGACCGATGGGCAGATATTCTGAACAGGACATTTATAACAATCTGGTTTTCTGGCCTTACATATCTTTCTTCCGTGATCGATCAGGATATAAGTTATCTTACCCCAGTCTTTTTTGGGGACTATTGCCATAAGGTCGCGTTCGATCTTAACGGGATTGTCTTCCCTGGTCATGCCCAGGCGTTTGGCAAGGCGCTTTACATGGGTATCCACTGCTATTCCGGCATTCACTCCATAGGCATTGTATAGTACTATATTTGCTGTCTTTCTCCCCACGCCGGGGATAGAGACCATTTCTTCCATGGTCCTTGGAATCTTACCCTCGAAACGTCCCACAATAATCCTTGAAGCTGCTTTTATATTCTTGGCCTTATTCCTGAAAAAACCTGTAGGTCTGATAAGTTCCTCCAGTTCTTTTATAGGGGCTTCAGACATACTCCTGGCATCAGGAAATCGTCCGAATAGAACAGGAGTTACCTGATTCACTCTAACATCAGTGCACTGGGCCGAAAGGATGACTGATACAAGCAACTGAAAAGGGTCTGTGGACTTGAGAGCTATACGAGCATCCTGATATGTGGCCTCAAGTATCTCTATTACATTCAGTATTCTGGTTCTCTCATTCATGATTATACCGACATACCCCATCTTGTTGTTCTGGAACTAAAACCTCAATCGCCTCATCAAGACAAGACCTATTGTGATAAGTACAAGGTGCACTATCCAGGGCGCAAAAAATGCCGGAACCGTACCGGTTTTACCCAGAGTAAGGGCAAAGCTCCAGGTTACCCATGCAGCAAAACCAATAACCACTCCCAACCCCAGGCCCAGTGAAAGACGCCCGCGCTCCCTGAACAATGTAATAGATAATCCGACCAAGAGCAGGCTGCATCCCAAAAACGGGTACAAGATCTGTCCCCACAATGCAGTCTCTTGCTCTTTTGCGGAATATCCGGACTGTTTCAGCCTCTGGACACTCCTCCAGAGAGAAACTATATCCATCTGTGCCGGAGGCGTCTCAACGGCAACAAAGTCTTCAGGGGCCTCGGCAAGATCGAGATCCAAAGACCCAAAGGCCTTGACTGAGTAAGTGGATTCCCCCGTCCTCAGTTTGCGCATCCCGTTTTTAAAAACCCACTTATTACCCGAATATATAGCTTCATATGCTGCCACGAGCTGAGTAATTACATATCTATTGTCAAATGAAAACCACTGAACGTTCTTAAGTCTTCTGGCATCAGGACTAGCGAGTTCTGTAGCCCAGATACTGTTTTCACCCAGAAAAAAAAGCCTGTTTCCCTTTAATATCCCCCTGGGCGGTCTCTTTTTGACATCCACCTGGAATATTGCCATGGCCCTCTCTGTTGCTTTAGGGATATATGATGCTTTTAGGGTGACCAAGATCGCCGACAAAAAGAGAGCCGCCAGCAACAATGGCAATATAACTTCCCGGGGCTTAACTCCAAGAGAGCGCATAGCAAGTATCTCCATATGTCTTGAAAGAAGCATGATACTTAGAAGCCCTGCAAATAAAACGGCCAGAGGTGTCAGCTCGTAGAGTATTTTGGGTATTGATAGAAGAAAATAGGCCAGCGCTGATGACATAGGCGCGTTTGCCTCAATAAAATCATCCAGCCTCTCGAATACCTCGATCAGAAGATAGATTCCTACCAGTCCCGGAAGGACCAGTGCGAACATTAAAAAGAAGTTGCGAAGCAGATACCGGCTAAGCACGCTCATACTAGCCCCTTAATGGACCCCGTTTGTACAGCAGAATTATCAATCCGGCAGTTATACCGGCAAAGATGAGATTAGGCACCCATAGAGCAATAACAGGTGAAATGCTGCCTGTATCGGCCAGATTGCCTGCAAAGGCCATGGAAAGATAATATGCCAGAAATGCCGCAAGGCCAAGGGCAACTCCTTCTGAGAGTCCGGTTCTGCCAAATAATATACCCAGGGGAGCGGCCATTATACCCAGAATCAGGACACCCGCAGGTAATGCCAGCCTCTGGTGAAACTCGGTGAGATAGTGTATTCTGTGTCTGTCGGATTTGTCAGGATCTGAGGCATTTTTCAGCAGGTCTCTCAGCCCCAACTCACCTCTCCCTGGTTTACTGTCCTTTCCGGACAGGCTGAGATGAAGCACATAGGAATTGAATTCAATAGTATCGGTCTTTCCGTAATCATTACTTATGTGATTTAATATGCCGTTTTTCAATCGCAAAACCACTTCCAACCCGCCTGGCCGGGCAAGCAGTTCTCCATCTCTGGCCAGGATCTGATAGATAACCTGTTTTTTTCGAGCGTCCTGAATGTAAACCCCTTTAAAGCAGTGACCTTGATCAAGGCTCTTGTCCACATAAAGTGTGAGGCCAGATATGGGAGTAAAAAAGACTTTTTCAGGAATTCCCCGCGCCAGACTATGTTCAGTCAATTCCCTGATAAAATTCTTGGACGCCGATTTTGCCCTTGGAATTAAACTGGATGACATAAAAAAACTGACCAGACATGCTGTTATTGAGACCATAATTACGGGTATCATGAGCTTCTTTAGGCCTGTGCCGCATGCAAAAAGTGCAAGCATCTCACTATCCCTGGAAAGACGTAAAAATCCCATGAGCACACCTAACATCGTGGCCATTGGCAGCACAAATGCCCAGAATGTCGGCAGCAGCAAGATGGCAATTTTGCCCAGCTCAACGTATCCTATCCCCGTCCTGAGCAGGGGCTCCAAAAGGGACAACAGGCTGCCAAGCAACAAAAGGACACTAAGTGCACAAAAAGAAAACAGAAAAGGCAGGGCCATTTCTCTCAGGAGCATTCTAGACAATAAAGACATAGGACTCCACATGCTCTGATGTCATGATGTAAATATTCGGTGAACCCGTGGTTCACTGTGGAAGTTGCCATCCGTGCCCTGCCGCAGGAGCGGTTTACCTTTTGCAGGGTTTCAACCGCAGGCCGGATTGCACTGCCTCTCCGGTCCGCGATGAGTGAGCTTTGAAACCCGGAAAAAGGTAACCGCTCCAAGGCAGGATATAACGGGTTCACCGGATATTTACGCCATGATCATGGCCCATTTAATGAATTTAATGATATATATATTAGTCGTGTCCGAAGCAATTACATGTATATTACCCGCAGAAATCTCCTCTTACCCACCTTCACGACCGCTTGGGGCCACTGGATCCCAATTTCATCAGACTGTACATTCTCGCCATCAATGCTTACCGCACCCTGTTTGATGAGCCGTCTGGCCTCAGAAGTACTCTCCACGAGACCGGCCTCCTTGAGAACTCTGGGAAGGTAGATTGTCTTTTCGTCCGGGGATAGCCGGAACTCCGGAATATCATCAGGGATCTCTCCCCTGCTGAACTGGGCCTCAAAATCTGCTTTTGCAACCTCCGCGGCCATGGTGCCATGAAATCTTTTCACAAGCTCCTGCGCAAGCCGCATCTTCACATCCTTGGGATGAAGACGACCACCGGCAATCCCGTCCTTAAGCCCTTTTATCTCCTCCAGCTCAAGACTGCTCAGCAATTCAAAGTACCTGAACATCAGATCATCCGAAATGGACATGAGCTTTCCGAACATATCCTGAGGCGGTTCGGTAATTCCAATGTAATTGTCGAGAGACTTGCTCATCTTCTGGATCCCGTCCAACCCTTCAAGAAGAGGCATGGTTAATACAACCTGGGGTTCCTGCCCGTATTCTTTTTGTATGTGTCGCCCCACCAACAGGTTAAAAGTCTGGTCAGTACCTCCAAGCTCAATATCTGCCTTAATGGCCACTGAGTCATAGCCTTGAATCAGGGGATAGATAAATTCATGTATACCTATGGGCTTCCGGGCCTGAAAGCGCTTCTTGAAATCATCTCTCTCAAGCATCCTGGCCACAGTATGCTTTGCACACAGGCGTATCATATCTATGGACTTCATCTCCTGCATCCATACACTGTTAAGGACAACCTCGGTCTTTTCCGGATCCAGTATCCTGAAGATCTGTTCTCTATATGTCCTGGCATTCTCCTGCACCTGCTGGGGAGTGAGGGGAGGCCTTGTCTCGGACTTTCCGGATGGATCTCCTATCAAACCGGTAAAATCCCCTATGAGGAACATGACACGGTGACCAAGATCCTGAAAGTGCCTCATCTTCTGTATGAGTACTGTATGTCCTAGGTGCAGATCAGGGGCAGTCGGATCAAAACCGGCCTTGATCCTCAAGGGTATGCCGGTCTCAATGGCCCTCTTCAGTTTATTCTCCAGCTCATTCTCGTCGATGATCTCCACGGCCCCCCTATGAATGAGCTTCATGGCCCTTTTCAGATCCTGCTCCATATCATGTCACCTGCTCAACAGTCTTCATTTATCTCGCATATTCAACGGCCCTTGTCTCCCGTACCACAGTCACCTTGATTTGACCGGGATAACTCAATTCACTCTCTATCTTTTTAGCCACATCCCGGCATAGAAGCGGAATCTCCGCGTCAGATACCTTGTCACTGAGAACAACTATGCGTATTTCACGGCCTGCCTGGATGGCATAGGACTTCTGGACGCCTTCAAACGACTTGGCAATATTCTCCAAATCTTCCAGGCGTCTTACATAACTCTCAAGCATTTCCCGCCTGGCCCCGGGCCTTGCTCCTGAAAGGGCATCCGCCGCCTGCACAAGGACCGCCATTACCGTATCCGGCTTCACATCTTCGTGATGGGCCGCAATGGCATGTACAATATCCTGGGACTCACCATACTTCCTGGCCAGATCAGCACCTATAATGGCATGCGGACCTTCCACCTCATGGTCCACGGCCTTTCCAACATCATGAAGCAATCCGGCCCGTTTCGCCACCTTTACGTTGACACCCAACTCAGATGCCATTACACCACAGAGAAAAGCTACCTCGATAGAATGCTGCAATACATTCTGGGCATAGCTGGTACGGAAATGAAGCTTGCCCAGGAGCTTTATGAGTTCAGGATGAATCCCATAGGCCCCGACATCAAAAGCGGCCTGCTCTCCTTTCTCACGGATGGTGTTATCTATTTCTTTTTCTACCTTTCTTACTACCTCTTCAATACGGGCTGGATGAATTCTGCCATCGGCAACCAATCTCTCAAGGGCAATCCTGGCCACTTCTCTACGCACTGAATTGAAACCTGACAACAGAACGGCTTCAGGGGTATCATCAATGATGAGATCTATACCAGTAGCTGCCTCTATAGCCCGGATATTTCTGCCCTCCCGGCCAATTATGCGGCCCTTCATTTCTTCATTGGGCAAGTGTACCACTGAAACAGTACGTTCAGTCACGTATTCACCTGCATACCTGGCTATAGCCAGTGAGATTATCTCCTTTGACCTTTTCTCGGCAGTCTCCATGGTCTCTATCTCTATATTTTTAACCAGTTTGGCTGCATCCTGCCTGACATCGGCCTCTAATGTCTCGAGCAGACATTCCTTGGCCTCCTGAACCGACATGCCTGCTATCTTTTCAAGCTGTCTCTTCTGTTTGTTTACCAGGTCCTCTATCTCTTTTTCCTTTTCCTGGAGCGTATGCTCTAGCCGCTTCAATCCTTCTTCCTTCTCAAGTACCTCAATTTCCTTATGGTCAACCAGCTCATACTTACGATCTACCTGCTGCTCCTTCTGCTGAAGACGCCTCTCCTGACTGCGCAGTTCGGCCTTCCACTCCTTTATCTCTTTCTCGGTCTCTCTTTTTAGCTGAAAGATATCCTCCTGACCCTGTATCCTGGCTTCCTTACGCAGTCTCTCTGCCTCTGCCCGGGCCTCTCTCTTTAAGCGCTCAACTTCCTCCCTTACCGAAGCAATCTTGTCAACAGTCCTGCGCCCAGCAAACCATATGCCAGCAGCCAGGCCAACACCCAGACCCACGATGGCCGCAAATAAAACGTAAGAAATTTCCATGATGGGTGGCACCTCCCTTCCATATAGGATGGCCACACCCCATCCAGACTCCCTGACGGAGCGTCTTGATGACGGTTGCTTACGGATTTTGGCTGGCGGTTGAAATCCGGGCCGGAATCGACCCAAAAAAATGTGCTGAAACTATGAAATGCCCGCTAGATAGAAAATATTCTCCCTCTGGATCGGCCCAAAAACAAAAGAAGACCTGAGATCCGTGTCAAAACATCGCATTTCACTGAGCCCCGAATCAAGACTATCGATTTCACTTCTTTCGAATTTTTACTTAGGAGGATTTCTTCACAACCCCCCACTGAAAAAGTCCAGCTATTATAGCAAAACCGGCCGGATTTCAAAAGACATGTATGGCATCCTTAACCATGCAGTCATATATGGCCGTTGCTCAATTTGCCATAGACACATTACGTGGATGTACAACCTGTTACCATATCCGTTATATATATGAACCCGAACGGGGTTATAGCCTAATCCCCCACTTATGCCGTGTCGACAAAATCTATTGAACCTGGCAAACCAGGTGGGCGTCTCATCCGCTATTCGGGAAAGAGATTTCTCTCCTTCCATCCCTATGCGGAGAGGAGACACCCTTGTAAAGAGAGTTGGCTCAACAAACTCTGCCAATCACCAACACAGCAGGGGAAACAAATAAATTCGAAACTTGAAATTGGAAATTGGTAACGCATCTATATCATTTTTTGTGTTTTTCCAATTTCCAATTTCAAGTTTCGATATAATACCACGATCTGCAAACTTAATCCATTACGGAATCAATTTTGGCAACCAATCGACTGGCCTTGCCAACAACCGTCTCCTTTAATTCACTGAGTTGATGTCTGGCCAATATATAATCTTTGCCCGCGTTAAGCATAGCCAAAACCACCATCTTATGAGGAGCCATGCCCTTGTTTGCAGTCTCTTGCTCTCTCACCTTTGCCTGAACATATTCCACGACTTCCCTTACATCAACCTCCGGATCATCGGCCTTCAGTTCATAAACCTGACCAAAAAAATTTAATTTTATTATCTGTGCCGTTTCCAATTTGTCTAAACACCCAAAGGCATAGCGGTTTGATGCGCTTCAGCAGTAGCTTCCAACTCCTCAGAAAACGTATCGATCTGTTCGATTTTACCTAAAATTCCTGAAATCCGAAGGCGAACATTCTCCCTCTCTTCTTCAAACCGGGCCAATTTATCCGCTAATTCCTTTAGCTGTGTATTCTGTTCCTGTGTCTGCCTGAGAAGATTATCACGCTCAGATACTAATTGTTCGCAATATCTTAAAAGTTTATCTACTTTTTCTTCTAATAGATGAAGCTCCTGGTTACCCATATCCCATCTCCTGAATTTAGAGACATTAAAACCACTGGTCGTGCATACGTCAACCCTGGAATTCTCTCTGAGCTGGCCGGTTAATTAATCAACCGGCTAAAAGGAGGTATTATGCTGCCGGGAGGCACTTGCACCCCTTCAAGATAACTAAAGGCACCCAGTTTTGCCCCTTCACCTACTGTTGTCCTGCCCTTAAGGACTACATGGGGACCTATCGTAACATCTCTGGACAGCATGACATCCGGCTCTATGTAGATGGATTTATAAAGCTCAAAGCTCACCCCGAATTCCATCCAGTTTTTTCTTATCCTATCCAACAAAATTGTCTCGGCCCTGGCAAGCTCAGTCCTCGAATTGATCCCCCGGGCCTCATCCTCAGCAGCAGCACTGACAGCACCTGCCGAGACACCCTCAGATACTGCTATACTTACTATATCGGTCAGATAATACTCTCCCTGAACATTATCGCAGCCAACGGCATCAAGGGCATGAAACAAAAAACCCGAATCAACCGCATAAGTCCCCGTATTTATCTCGGTCAGCCGCCTTTGGGCCTCTGTGGCATCTTTCTCCTCGACTATTCCTTGAATCTGAGCATCTTCGGACACAGACCTGAGCACCCGTCCGTATCCGGTTGGATCTTTCAGGTGCGCGGTCAACAAAGATAGAATCCTCCCGGAATCTGCATGATCTTCCATGAATGAGGCAAGGGTATTCTCTTTCAATAAGGGTGTATCCCCGCAAATGATCAAAACATTGCCATGGAACTCTCCCAAGGCAGCCTTTGCACAAGATGCCGCATGGCCTGTGCCGAGCTGCTGCTCCTGCACCACCAACTTAATATCGGTCTTTTTCAAATAATCTCTGACAAGATCATCGCCATGGCCAGCTACTACGACCCTGGGACCGATATCCAGATTCCTCAGCAGGTCCAGAACATGTCCTATAATCGGCTTCCCAAGGAGGTGATGCATCACCTTCGGGACCTCCGATTTCATCCTGGTCCCCTTGCCGGCCGCAAGTATAATGGACGCCCAGGGCCGACGTCCATTAATAAAGGTATTTGCCATTTTTAGAGAAATCCTCCGGAAATAAAAAGGGCAGGCTTTCGCCTGCCCTTTTATGTCTGATTTCCAATAGATTGAGGCTAAGCCTGGTGACCCCCTACATGTAGCCTCACAAGGGCCCTGAAAAGGGCTGCCCGGGCACGTGCAAGGTCAATTTCTCCCTTCCGTGCCTCGGCCTCCTGCAATCTGCGCTCAGCCCTCTCCTTGGCCCTGAGGGCCCTCTCCACATCGATTTCTGTGCTTATCTCGGCACTTTCGGCCAGCACTGTCATGCGATTCTTCGACACATCGCAGAACCCGCCGCTCAATGCCAATCGGACCATATTTCCGTCATTGGTATAATGCAACTCGCCTATCCTGATCGTGGTCAACAGGGGAGCGTGGTTTGCCATTACACCAAAGACACCTTCCCCACCGGGCGCTGTAACCAGCTCCACTTCCTCACTCACCACAAGCTTAGAAGGTGTTACTACCTCAAGAAGTATCTTGTTTGCCATTTACTTTTCCCCAGACCCGCTTCTGCGACTTCACAGTCGGGTTATTGCTGGTACGATGATTACCACTTTCTTCAGTCTCATCCGCCGACAAGGGGTCCATTTATGCCATCTTGCCTGCCTTCTCCACGGCCTCCTCTATGCCGCCCACCATATAGAACGCCGCCTCGGGCAGTTCATCATGCTTGCCCTCCAGGACCTCCTTGAACCCACGGACCGTATCTTCGACCTTAATGTACTTGCCAGGCATACCGGTAAAGGTCTCAGCCACGTGGAACGGCTGGGAGAGGAACCTCTGGCATCTCCGTGCCCTCTGCACTGTGAGCTTGTCTTCATCTGAGAGTTCGTCCATACCCAGGATTGCGATGATGTCCTGAAGGTCCTTGTACTTCTGCAGGGTCTGCTGGAGCGTTCTGGCCACGTGATGATGCTCCTCGCCAACGACATTGGGGTCGAGAATACGGGACGTGGAATCCAGCGGGTCCACGGCAGGATATATACCAAGCTCTGTAATCTGCCGCGAGAGGACCACTGTACCATCAAGGTGGGCAAAGGTTGTGGCAGGAGCAGGGTCAGTCAGGTCGTCAGCCGGCACATACACACACTCAACCGCGGTAATGGAACCCTTGTTCGTAGAGGTAATCCGCTCCTGCAGCGCACCAAGGTCTGTAGCCAGTGTCGGCTGGTAACCCACTGCGGAGGGAATACGTCCAAGCAGGGCCGAGACCTCTGAACCTGCCTGGGTAAACCGGAATATATTATCTATGAAGAAGAGCACATCCTGGCCTTCCTCGTCACGGAAGTACTCTGCTGCCGTAAGTCCGGTAAGACCGATACGCGCCCTTGCTCCGGGAGGTTCTGTCATCTGTCCATAGATAAGCGCAGCCTTTGGCAAGACCCCTGAATCCTTCATCTCGTGGTACAGGTCGTTTCCTTCACGGGTACGCTCACCGGCGCCACAGAAGACCGAGATACCGCCGTGCTGCATGGCGATATTGTGGATCATCTCCATCATAATGACGGTCTTTCCAACGCCCGCACCGCCGAAGAGCCCCATCTTGCCGCCACGGGGGAAGGGGACCAGCAGGTCCATTACCTTCACACCGGTCTCAAGGACATTGACACTCGTGTCCTGTTCCACAAAGTCCGGGCATTTACGGTGAATAGGTGATGTTATACTGTCGTCAATCGGCCCCAACCCATCAACCGGCCAGCCCACGACATTCATAATCCGGCCCAGGGTCGGCTTGCCGACAGGGATCTTTATGGCATCACCCGTATCCCTCACCGGCATGCCGCGGACAAGCCCGTCCGTGGTGTCCATAGCAATGGTGCGCGCCACGTTGTCGCCAAGGTGCTGGGCAACCTCAAGGACCAGGTTCTCCTCCTTATCGCTAATGGCCGGATTGGTGACCATAAGACCGTTCAGGATAGATGGTACCTTACCGGGCTCGAACTCCACATCGACAACAGCACCGATGACCTGAGATATCTTCCCCATATTTGCTGCAGTTTCAGTTGCCATTTATCTTCCTACCTCCCCAGACGCCTGATCCAGGCGTCAAAATATTTTTCTCTAACAGCCAACAGAGCCTGCCCCTTACTTGAGTGCCTCGGCCCCGCCAACAATATCCATGAGTTCCGCAGTTATTGCGCTCTGCCTGGCCTTGTTCATAACCAGTGTGAGATCTGTAATCATATCTCCGCATGCACGTGTGGCATTGTCCATTGCCGTCATGCGGGCCGCCTGCTCGCTTGCCCCGGTCTCGAGCATGGCGTGCATAATCTGTACGTTCACATACATGGGCATCAACTGATTGAGGATCTCTTCAGGATCGGGCTCATATATATATGTCGCCTTCGGTCCTTCAGTCGCCCCCTCCTCAGCCTCCTCAAGACCTTCCGTGCTGATCGGCAGGAGGCGATTCATAGTGGGGCGCTGCAGCACAACGTTTATGAAACGGCCGTAAAGCAACTGGACTTCATCCACCTCTTCCTCAAGAAACAGATTGATGACCTCCTGGCCCACCTGCCTCGCATTGAACATCTGTATCTTGTCCATGATGCCCACGCTGCTGTGCAATATCTCAAACGGACTTTTCTTAAAAAAGGTGTTGCCTTTCTTTCCGACACAGGCAAGACAACCTTCACGGCCTTCTTCCTGCTGTGACTTGAGAAACTTCTCAGCGGCCTTGATGAGGTTGGAATTAAAGGCCCCGCACAAACCCCTGTCAGAGGTCACCAGTATCAGCATGACCTTCTTCACGGGCCTGGCCGCCATGAGCGGAAAGGCGTCCGGGTTGATACCCGCACCTGCCAACTCTCCCATCACAGCAGAGAACTTCTCAGCATAGGGACGAAAGTCTTCCATGCGCTGCTGGGCCCCGCGCAGCTTTGCAGCAGCCACCATGTTCATGGCCTTGGTAATCTGCTCGGTCTTTTTTATACCTGCTATCTTAAGCTTTAGATCTTTCAGTGACGGCATTTAAGGCAGCCCCCCTTTTGTTCCTAAAGATTACGGTTCGCCTTGAACTCCTTGACAAAACCCCCGATTGCCGCGCCCATCTTCTTGTCAAGGGCATCGTCTATGGCCAGCTTTTCCTTGAGTTCACTGAAGATATCAGGGTGCTTATTCTCAACAAATTCATAGAGCTCTTTCTCAAAATCATGGAGCACGTTAACCGGCAACTCGTCCAGGTGCCCTCTTGTACCGGCATAGAGGATGGTTACCTGTTTCTCCATTGGAAGAGGTGCATACTGCGGCTGCTTCAGGATCTCAACCAGGCGCTCGCCACGGTTCAACTGGTCCTGTGTGGCCTTGTCCAGATCACTACCGAACTGGGCAAAGGCCGCAAGCTCACGGTACTGGGCCAGATCAAGCCTCAGGGTACCCGCCACCTGTTTCATGGCCTTTACCTGTGCCGCGCCGCCGACCCTGGATACCGACAGGCCGACGTTGATGGCCGGACGGACACCGGCAAAAAAGAGCCCCGGCTCCAGATATACCTGGCCGTCCGTAATGGAAATAACATTTGTAGGAATATAGGCGGACACGTCACCCTGCTGGGTCTCAATTACGGGCAGGGCCGTAAGACTGCCTGAACCCAATTCATCGTTCAATTTGGCAGCCCTCTCCAGAAGCCTTGAATGGTTGTAAAAGATATCACCGGGATAGGCCTCACGCCCCGGAGGACGTCTCAGCAGCAACGAAAGCTCGCGGTAGGAAACCGCCTGCTTTGACAGATCGTCATAGAGAATGAGTGCATGCTGCCCCTTGTCGCGGAAGTACTCGCCCATTGCGCATCCGGCATAGGCGGCCAGGTACTGCAGGGACGCGGGCTCACTGCCGCTGGCTGCGACTATGGTGGTGTAATCCATGGCCCCGTGACGGCGCAGGGCCTCGGCAACCAGGGCCACTGTGGCCTGTTTCTGACCGGAGGCCACATATATGCAGTACACATCCGTTTCTTTCTGGGCGATGATAGCGTCCACGCAAATCGCCGTCTTTCCTATCTGGCGGTCACCGATGATCAGCTCGCGCTGCCCCCTACCAACAGGCGTCATGGAGTCGATCGCCTTGAGACCTGTGTAGCACGGCTCGTGGACTCCCTTCCTGTCGATCACGCCGGGGGCCTTCATCTCAATACGTCTGGTCTCCTTTGCGTCGATCGGGCCCTTTCCGTCTATGGGACTGCCAAGGGCATCCACGACACGGCCCAGTAAGGCCTCCCCCACGGGCACCTCGGCGATTCTGGCCGTCCTCTTGACCAGGTCACCCTCCTTGATCCCCCTGACGTCACCCATAACGGCAACACCGACATTGTCCTCCTCAAGGTTCAGGGCAATACCCATGATACCCCCAGGGAACTCCAGGAGCTCCATGGACATGCAATTCCGTACGCCATAGACACGGGCGACGTTGTCACCGACCGACAGGACCGTACCTGTCTCGGCGAGATCAATTGCCTTCTCGTAATCCTGAATCTGCTTCTTTATGATGTCACTGATTTCCTGAGCTTTTATCTGTGCCATTATCCCAACTCACCCCTTCCTATGGATTCTCTGATACTCTGTAGCTGGCTCCTGATACTGCCATCCAGAACCATATCGCCTACACGGGCGACTATACCGCCAATTATAGCGGGATCTTCCTCTATCTGTAAAGTCACCTGCTTGCCGGCAACCTGTGCCAGGACCTCTGAAAACTTGTCCTGCAGGTCTTTGGGCAAAGGAACCGCGGAGCGGACCACTGCGCGCACGACACCGGTCTCCTCGTCCATAAGCTCCTGGAAACAGGCCGCCATCAACTTCAAGTGCTGTATCCTGCCACGCTCCACCAGGAGTTGCAGGAAATTCGCAAGGGCGGCTTCAACACTCAGGGCCTTGATAATCTCCTTTATGACTGTCTTTTTAATGTCAGCCGGAAACACCGGGCTCACAAGTGCGGCCTCAACGTCAGGACTTTCCTCCAGAAAGGCGTCTATGTCCTTCAAGGCCTGACTATAGGCCTCTAACTTCCCTTCCTCTTTGGCAACGGCAAAGAGGGCCTTGGCATACCTTTTAGCTATAACTGTACTGGTCAATTTTTCTGCACCACCCTTTCAAGATATTCACTGATGAGGCGATGATGATCCTGCTCATTCAGGTTCTTGCGAATTAGATCTTCTGCCATCTTGACGGCCATATCAGCCACTTCTGTCTGCAACTCGGTCTTTGCCTTGGCAAGCTCCTGTTGCACGTAAAATTCTGCCTGGGCCTTGATGTGCTCTGCAGTCTCGTGGGCCTGTGCTATAATCTTCTCTTTCACTGCCTGCCCCTGCTCAGTGAAACTCTTCAGTATACGCTCTGCCTGTTCATCCATAGTGGAAAGCCTGCCCTCATACTCTGCATACTTGCGCTCTGCATCAGCTCGCTTGGCCTCCAGCTCTTCAAATGCGGCCCTTATCGATTCGGTTCTTCCTTTAAGGGCTTCCGTAACAGGCTTTTTCCCGAATTTCACCAGTATGCAGACAAGAAGAGCAAAATTAAGACAGAACCAGACAAAAGTCATTATCTGGCTGTGGGTCAGCCCGTGATGGCCCTCATGGGCGGCGCCATGGCCTTCTTCATGGCCGGCGGCAGCCTCTTCACCAGGGGATGCCGTTTCATGACCTCCCACGGCGGCAGTATCATGGACTGATTCAAGGCCCGCAGTATCGTGCCCCGACTCTTCGTCGGCAGCCGCTGCCACTCCACCCGCGGCCACCAGAAGAACCACAAAAGAAAAGACTACGACCAGGGACCGGATACCAGCCCAACCTTTCCTCATATAATCCATTTATATAGCCCTCCCCAGAAGCTTCTGCGAAATATCCACGGCAAAGGCCTCGATTTTTGCCGTAAGATCCTTCCTCGCAGCATCGATCTCTGATGTGAGTTCAGCCATCAACTCCTGCTTCCTGGCAGCAGACTCCTTATTACTCGTCTCGAGAATCTGATGCTCCTCCTCCCTGGCCTCCTGCTTCAACTGCTCCATTTCATTCTGCCCGGATGCACGGGCCTCGGCCAACTTCATTTCAAAATCCTTAAGGAGTTGCTCGGCATTGCGCTCATATTTTTCCACATCGCCCTGGATGGAAGACATCCGGGACGCACGCTCTTCAAGCAACCTGCGAATAGGCTTGTAGAGAATAGTATTCAGTATAACCAACAGAATCAAATAACCAATAATCTCTGCAATTATTGAATAATCAATAGTAATCATTTTTCCCGTTTCCTTCCCCCCGAAGGCCCAACATCTAATAAAAATAAGAACTTAGGATAAATGAACCCCCATTCAGAATTTACTTCAAAATGCTTTTACATTATTTAAATAATCCTGTCAACGCCTTTTCAAATCTAAGTACCTCTTTTCTCTCCCCAGAGGATTTTATGCAACTGGATCTGGAGCCTCACAGAAAGCCTGTCTGCTATAATCCATTCAGCCAGACGAAAAGGGGCCGGTCCTCCCCATACAGGAGAAAACAAGACCTCTGTATAACATGGAAGATGCAATCTGATAACCTCTTCCCTTGCCCACTCATAATCCTTCCGGTCTGTTATCACAAATTTGAGTTGATCCCCCTGATTCAGCCAACGAAGGTTCTCTTCAAGAAAAAATCCCTCCATGCCGCTCCCAGGGGTCTTTCGATCAACTATCTTGGTTACTGCCCTGGGGACATTCCCAAGGGCCAGGCTCCCGTTGGTCTCCAGAAGTACCTTGGCGCCTGCACTCACCAAGCCATCGAGCAGTACGGGCGTCTCAGGCTGCAAGAGCGGTTCTCCTCCGGTAACCTGTACGAGGGCAATCCGGTTCTGCCTCCATTCCTCGATAAGGCCGGGGATATCCCTTTTTTCTCCATCCTTATAGGCATATCTTGTGTCACAATAGGTACACCTGAGATTACAGCCTGAAAGACGAATAAAAAAACAGGGCCATCCTGCCCATAAACCTTCTCCCTGAAGGCTCACAAAGGTCTCGGAAACAGATAATCTCAGCTCTCCCAATACGTCACTCCGGTTTCGGGTGTTTCGCAGACAGTAACTCTTGCCAACTCAATTCTGCTAAAAGACTTGAGATCTTCCTTTACACGGTGGTAGATATACTCTGCCAACCTCTCTGATGAGGGATTTTTGTCCCTGAACCGGGGATGGTCGTTTAAATTGGTATGGTCCAGTTCAGACAGTACTCCGGCCACGGCCTTCTTAAGGTCCCGAAAATCAATACCCACGTCTATTTTGTTCAGCTTTTCAGCCCTGACCACGACCTCTACATTCCAGTTGTGGCCGTGAAGGTGTTCACAGTTCCCGGGATAGTTCCGGAGGTAGTGGGCGGCTGAAAAATGTGTCCTGATAGACACCTCAAACATCTCTTTTACCTATTGAGCATTCTCTCCGGCCGAACAGTGCGGTCCCGATACGCACTACAGTGGCACCCTCTTCTATAGCTACTTCAAAATCCTGAGACATTCCCATAGACAGTTCCCTGAGCCCCGTACTATATCCCAAACCGGCATTCGTCTTATCCCTCAAGTCGCGGAGGACCCTGAACCACGGCCTTGACGACTCCGGTGCCGGATCCCATGGAGGCATGGTCATCAGACCGCAAATATCAATACCGGACAGCTCTGAGGCCTCTGCGAGAAAAACCGGAAGCTCTTCCGGGGAAAGGCCTGATTTCCTGGGATCTCCTGCCACGTTTACCTGAATATACACAGACAATCTCTTTCCGGCCGCCTTTGCATGGTGATCAAGGGCGCGGGCCAGTTTCAGACTATCCACGGTCTCAATGCAATCAAACAACTGCACTGCAAGCCTTACCTTATTTCTCTGCAAGTGCCCTATGAAGTGCCATTCGGTCTCATAAAAAAGATTTCCCAGGGACTCGCGCTTTTTTGCCGCCTCCTGCACATAGTTCTCCCCGAAGAGCCTTTGGCCTGAGGATATAGCCTCTCGTATTCTCTCAACAGGCACTGTCTTGGTGACAGCGAGCAGATGCACATCTTCCGGACGCCTGCCGCTCCTCTGAGCGGCCTTGGCCATCCGTGACTTCAGAGCTTCCAGGTTTTGCAGGATCATAATTTCCGCTATTTTTTAACTTTTGGAGATTCTCCAGGGCTTGGGGACTGTCTCTTCAGACTCACTGGGCCGGACTATGAAATCCAGACCCAGCCCGGCTAAAAGACTCTGTCTTCCGGGTAATCAGGATGCAACAAGGGCTTAGGGTACAGGTAGTCTGAAAAGGTCCCTGGCATTGGCACTTGTACATCGCGCGACCTCCTGCAGGGACACCTCCTTGATCCTGGCAATCTCCTCTGCGACATGAACGACCCGGGCCGGTTCATTTGGTTTGCCGCGGTATGGGACCGGACTCAGAAACGGAGAGTCTGTCTCTATGAGCAGGCGCTCCAGCGGCACATAGTTCACAACCTCCTTGACGAGTTTTGCCTTGGGGAAAGTGACGATACCGGTTACAGATATGAAAAAACCTAAATCCAGGACCTGCCTTGCCAGTTTCACATCGCCGGAAAAACAATGCATCACGCCCCTTAATACTCCTGCAGCCTCTTCTCTCAATATTTCAACAGTCTCTACATGTGCACCTCTGTCATGGACAATAATGGGCAAGGCAATTCCGGCAGCCAGCCGGACCTGTTGACGAAAGACCCTGAGCTGAATGTCCCTGGGCGAATATTCCTTGACAAAATCAAGCCCTATTTCACCCCAGGCAACCACATTCGGAATACCTGCAAGCCTCAGAAGCTCACTGTATACCTCATCTGAAGCCCCTTTTGCATCGTGTGGATGAATGCCTACTGCAGCATAAACCTGAGGAAATTGCCTTGCCAGCTCAAGATTTTTTTTCGAACTCGCCAGATCTGTCCCTACAGTGATGACCTGACGGACCCCGACCTTCTCCGCCCTTCTGATCGCCCCGGATTGGTCCCCTGTCAGGGGCGGAATATCGAGGTGAACGTGTGTATCTATGAAGTCCGGGCCGGAAAAAACATTCATGGTAGTCCCTGACTCAGGCACTCATACCAGGAAGGCTAATGCTTACGTCTGTACCTCCAAGCCTGTTTCCTGCCAGACACATGAACCCGCCGTGCAGCTCAATTGCCCGTTTTGCCAGGCTGAGACCCAGGCCCAGCCCCTGAGTCTTGGTGGTAAAGAAGGGCTCGTATGCCCTGTTCAGGTGTCCCTTTGCCATTCCGAGTCCTGTATCGGTTATCTGGATATCAACACTTCTTTTTTCAGGTCTGGACACTGAAACTGTCAGCATTCCGCCCTCCGGCATCGCCTCCACGGCGTTCTTCAGTATATTTAAAAAGGCCTGCTGGATATGTATGCGGTCGAGATAAAGCACCGGCTCAAGATCAGGAAAATCAACATTCAATTTTATGTCATGCCTGTCCAATTCTGAGTGTAAAAGGGCAAGAGAGGCCTTTATCAGATCGCAAAGCCTTACCGGCTCCGGATTCAGCTCGGGCACCTTTGCAAAATCGAAAAGCACTGTCAGGATCTTTTCCACACGCCCGCTTTCTCTGACCATGGTCTTGGCATAATCAGTTAATTCAGAATCCTTGAGTTTTCTCTCAAGGATCTTGGCCATGCCCCCTATTATTGCAAGGGGATTTCGTATCTCATGAAGTAATTGGTCAGACATCTTACCCAGGGCGGCACACCTTTCCGCCTCAACCAACTGGTCCTTGTTCCGCTCCACCTCGTCATTCAGGATCCTCAGCGCCCGGACCCTCTCCTCCAGCATCTCACACATGCGTGTTTTGCCTACTGCTATGGAAGCAAGACCTGCAAAGAGCTGGAGAGCGTCAACATCTACCTGGTCTATGGGCCGTCCGGTAACAAAATTGTCAGCGAGTATCACTCCGTAGGCCTCTTCTTGATCAAAAAGCGGAGCAACGGCAAACTCAGCAGTGCCAAGCATCTCCACAAGATCCTCAGGAGCAACGGAACCGTTCCTGCTTTTGCCTCCAACCCAGAATGCGCTTTTCTCGGTCACGGCCCTTACCATAACGTGATCTTTTGCTGAAAGCAGGACCTTTATCCGTCTTACAAGTTGATTAAGTGGATGGGACATGTCATAAAACGTGCCTTTAACATCATCCAGAATCTCAAAAAGGGAAAGGCGCTTTTCAGATATCTCCTCCCATATCCGTCTGGCATCTTCACAGCTTGCCGGGCCAATTGCCAGCTTGCCCTCCATATACCCTTTTTCAGTATCCAACTGAAATAGAAATGCCCTGTTAAAACCCAGGCCTTCTCCCGCAGTCACTCCAACCAATACGGCCTGAAGGATTTCATCAAGGTCGTTTGCCATCAGAAAGGCGGAGTTAAGCTTTACTGCCAGATCCAACAGGGGCCGGAAATTGCCGCGACTCCTGGGCAAATTCATGCCGCAAGAGACATCATCCCCGCCTTTTTCGTAAGATGTTGCTGAAAACTCGCTCATTACCTGCCCTGCGTGTTCTTTATTAGAAAGCTTTTGTTCGCTGCCCCTGATATCTCTGGTCAAAAAACTATCTGATGCAAATATCATTCCTCGATACCTCTGGGATCCTGTTATGCTGCCTCAGAACAATATCCGGGCACTTGCAACCATTTTATTATAAATATCCGGTGAACCCTTTATATCCTGCCTTGAAGCGGTTACCTTTTTCCGGGTTTCAAAGCTCACTCATTGCAGACCGGAGAGGCAGTGCAATTTGGCCCGCGATCGAAACCCTGCAAAAGGCAAACCGCTCCTGCGGCAGGGGGCACGGATGGCAACCGTTCACGGGAAGGGGATATCTCTTTGAACAGTTTAACGGAAGCCCCCGTAGTTTTCTCGGCTTTTGCTGTAGGGGAAACCCCGGCTCCTGAGCGCAGCGAAGGAGAACGGGGAGGGGGCAAGACTCCCCCATGTCAAAAGCCTTAAGAAAACAAGGGGCTGAAGTGTTAAGTGAAAAGAAATATCCCCTTCCGTGAACGGTCACGTGGGACCACGGGTTCACCGAATATTTACCATTTTTTAAGTTATCTATGCTGCAAAACATCTTGACACAAGGCTACACTTTCGTATAGTGACATAAATTGGCAATGAGGTATACGGTTACCTTGGCATTGTCATTCGGGGTAATTTCTATACTTGAAACAAACTAATTAAACAAGGGGGAAGAATTATGCGCAAGAAGATTACATCACTGGTTTTGGCTCTTATTTTCTCACTGAGCATGGCGGGCGTCAGCCTGGCGGCAACAAAATGCAAAGGCACGGTCGAGTCAATCGAAGAAGGAAAGATAGTCATCACGCTCGACGGCAAATGCAAACTTAAGACTGGTCAAGACGTAACCATCAAGCCAAAGAGAAAGGCCATCGAGGGCTGCTAACATACTCGAAACCTGGGGAAAAATAAGGGAGTGTATGCTCCCTTATTTTTTTCTGATAAGAAAATCACAGAATGGGTCCACCGCGCCCGTTGAGCCCTTTTTGTCCAAGCTCTTTTAATTTTTTTATAGTTGCCGCATAGTCGCTGGAACTGAAAACCGCCGATCCGGCCACACATATATCGGCACCCGCTGATACGACAGCCTCTATGGTCTGCGAATTTACACCGCCGTCCACTTCAATAGGCACATAGTGATCCAGGCCTGCCAGAAGTTTTCGCAGACGCCTGATCTTATCAAGGGACGAGGGAATAAAATGCTGGCCGCCAAAACCCGGATTTACACTCATCACAAGTACCAGGTCCAGGTCTGTCAAAACGTATTCAAGGATCGATGGCGGTGTCGCAGGATTCAGCACGGCACCTGCCTTGATCCCATGGGCCTTTATGGCATGGATGGTCCTGTGAAGGTGTGTACATGTCTCAACATGCACAGTAAGCCAGGAGGCGCCGGCCTGGGCAAAGACGTCTATGTAGCGATCAGGAAATTCGATCATAAGATGCACATCCAGAGGCAACCTGGTAACCGAACGTAAGGCCTTTACTATCATTGGCCCTATGGTAATGTTGGGGACAAAATGACCGTCCATGACGTCCACATGAATCACGTCGGCCCCGGCCGTCTCTACTGACCGGACTTCTTCAGCCAGTCGGCCAAAATCCGCGGACAATATCGATGGTGCGATCTGTATCTTCATGACATTCATTTATATTAAGGACCTTCTGTATATACCAAAGCACGTCTCTGGGCAATCACTGATTCAAGGCTTTTGCAGCGTAATCACTCCTGAATTTACTTAACCCTATCATAAATTGCTTAGTTCTGAATTGAAAGCTATATTCCATCCAAGGCCAAAAAATCTACTGAACAATTGTTCGAAAACATAGATATTGAAAGCAATGGAAAGGACGAAAAAATGATCCGGTCATCCGCCAGCACCGTGGCCCGGAAGATGTTGGACTTCATGGAAAGCGCCTCCTGGATCCGGAAGATGTTCGAGGAAGGTGCCAGCCTCAGGGCCAAGTTCGGCGCTGACAAGATATGCGACTTCAGTCTCGGCAATCCTGACCTTCCTCCACACAGGTCTTTTCAAAGAGTACTTGAGACCGTTGCGGCTGACCGGTCTCCGGGCGTCCATTCGTATATGCCGAACGCGGGGCTTACCGATGTAAGGTCAAGGATGGCCGTACAGGCAAGCAGAGACCATCAAATAAAATTAAGCGCAGAAGAAATTATTATGACCTGTGGTGCGGCGGGGGGGCTCAATATCATTTTTAAGTCCCTTTTGAACCCGGATGATGAGATAATCGTATCAAAACCATACTTTGTAGAATACGGTTTTTATGTTGACAATCACGGCGGCAGGTTGGTCCCTGTGGAGTCAAGGCCTGATTTTTCCCTGGACATAAAGGCCATAGAAGACGCCATAAATAATAAAACCAAGGCGGTGTTGTTAAACTCCCCCAATAACCCGTCCGGGGTAATCTACGGCAGGACGGAGCTTGAGGTCCTGGCAAAGTTGCTCAAGCGAGCAAGTGACTATTTCAGCCACCCCATATTTTTGATCTCGGATGAACCATATCGCAGGCTGGTGTTCAACGGCTACGCTGTGCCTCCGATCCTCAGGTTTTACCCGAACAGCATAGTAATCACGTCTTTTTCCAAGGATCTCTCCATTCCTGGTGAACGTATAGGCTATGTTGCAGTCCACCCTGAGGCGTCCCACAAGACAGCCCTCCTGGATGCCCTTACCCTGGCAAACCGTATTCTGGGCTTTGTTAACGCACCCGCCCTGATGCAGAGAGTAGTGGGAGAAGCGCTCGATCACATCACAGACATCAAGGTATATCAAAGGCGCAGAGACCGCCTGGCAGAGATCTTAAGAGAGGCCGGCTACACATTTATTGTGCCCCAGGGCGCCTTTTATTTCTTCCCCCGCGCCCCTATTCCCGACGACACGGAGTTTGTCCGCATACTGCAGAAAGAATGCATACTGACAGTACCAGGCACGGGCTTTGGTTCACCCGGGCACTTTCGCATAGCCTTCTGCGTGGACGACGAGGTAATTGAACGGTCAAGGAAAGGGTTTATAGGGGCGATGGAGAGGGTGGGGATTTAGCCCCATATCATCTGTTCATGGATGCCAGGAATTCCGCGTTGTTCTTCGTGCCCCGCATCTTGTCCAGAAGGAATTCCATACTGTCTACAGGATTTAAAGGTGACAGAAGCTTTCGCAATATCCAGATTCGATTCAATACATCCTCAGGCAGCAGTAATTCCTCTTTCCTGGTGCCGGAACGGTTGATGTCGATAGAGGGAAAAATCCGCTTGTCAGTCAGTTTTCTGTCTAAATGTATCTCCATGTTTCCAGTACCCTTAAACTCTTCAAATATAACCTCGTCCATTCGACTTCCTGTATCCACAATGGCAGTGGCAATTATGGTGAGGCTACCCCCTTCCTCAATGTTCCTGGCGGCCCCGAAGAAACGCTTGGGCTTCTGAAGTGCATTGGAGTCCACACCTCCTGAGAGTATCTTTCCGCTGGGAGGAACTACCGTGTTATAGGCCCTGGCGAGCCTTGTAATACTGTCCAGAAGTATCACCACGTCGTGTTTATGTTCCACCAGGCGCTTGGCCTTCTCAATAACCATCTTGGAGACCTGAACATGGCGCTGGGCCGGCTCATCGAACGTAGAGCTCACAACCTCGGCCTTTACCAGGCGCTGCATGTCTGTAACTTCCTCCGGCCTTTCATCTATGAGCAGGACTATCATTATCACCTCGGGATGATTTGTGGAGATACTGTTGGCGATATTTTGGAGCAGCATTGTCTTGCCGGTTCGGGGAGGTGCGACTATAAGTCCTCTTTGGCCCTTGCCGATCGGAGTCAGTAAATCCATTAACCTTGCGGAATAGTTGTCTGAATCGGTCTCCAACTTGAAACGCTCATTGGGATAGAGAGGAGTGAGGTTGTCAAAAATTACTTTGTCAAAACCTGCATCAGGGGCATCATAGTTTAGGGATTCTATTTTTAATAAGGCAAAGTATCGCTCCCCCTCCTTGGGAGGACGGATCTGGCCGGAGACGGTATCGCCGGTTTTTAAGTCAAAACGTCTGATTTGTGACGGAGATACATATATGTCGTCTGGACCTGGCAGGTAATTATAGTCCGGGCTGCGAAGAAAACCAAATCCATCCTGGAGTATCTCCAGCACACCATCGCCGTATACAATTCCATTATTGGTGGTCTGGGCCTTAAGTACGGCAAAAATGAGGTCCTGCTTGCGCATCCCGCTGGCAGAATCTATGCCCAGAACTTTTGCCGTCTTGTAAAGCTCATTTATGCTTTTACGTTTTAAATCATTCAGATTTAATACTTTTTCTTTATTCGTATTAGTTATTTTAGACATGGTTAACCTCTATGGGAACTCGCATATTCTAAACAGGGTCCCCGGATAAAAATTTTCGACATAGATACACATTATGATAAGGTTTGCAATGCATTGTAATTCTGTTAAAAAATGGGCTTTAATGAGCCGCCTTCGGTGGGATTCTTCAACAGGGTCGACACGCAACCTCTAAAAAACCTGCATGCGCATCTGATTATCCTGCCGTATTATGCAAAAAAAATTCCAATACTTGCCAGGCATAACGGCCCGGAAGCTATACATAATCAACAAAATTAACTGTATAATTTACGATACCAGGTGCAATCCGTGCTTCGCCATGACGCGCAGGCTGCCTGTTGCAGGGATTTCGATAGCGGGCAATATTTCTACTGTCTCTGGAAGATGCAACAAGTTAGCTTTAAAATCTGAAAAAGGCAACCTGCTTCAAGGCAGATATCGTGTAGCATATTCAACTGTCTGATATCAATATTAAGGAATATTCTACGCCTGGAAGCAGAAGGACTCCTACTGAGTGTGAATGGCACGACTTTGATTTATCGTGCTAAATAACGACCAAGACTCAGCCATCGCTGACCTGATGACTTATGCTTAATTAATCGCTTCCAAAGCCTAAGTCAAGAAAATAATAATATAATTATTGAATTGTCAATGCCTTTTTTCCATTCAGCCAGACCCTTATTCGTAAATATTCGGTGAACCCGTTATATCCTGCCTTGAAGCGGTTACCTCTTTCCGGGTTTCAAAGCTCACTCATCGCAGACCGGAGAGGCAGTGCAATCCGGCCCGCGGTTGAAACCCTGCAAAAGGCAAACCGCTCCTGCGGCAGGGCACGGACGGCAGCTTCCACAGTGGACCACGGGTTCGCCGAATATTTACCTTTATTCTTTACTGAGGTCTTCCAGATTATATAGCGGGATCCTTCCAGCCCAGACGTGAATTAAGACGCACAAGGAGAGTCAAGGCCTCGTTTACCGGGGTCGCAACCCCAAGCTTTTTGCCCATTTCGGTAACGGCGCCGTTAATATAGTCGATTTCGGTAGGCCTGTTTTTGATACGGTCCTGGAGCATGGAAGACCTGTTGTCCGCGGTCGCCTTGCACGCTGAATTAACCATATCATGGGCCTCTTCAATTGTAAGGCCCAGGGCTATACCCTTCTTTAATGACAACATCCATGCCTCTGTAACTGCCATTTCCTGCAATCGCAGGGATTCCGGATATTGGGGTAATTTCCCGTTGGTAAGGCCTAAAAGGGCGGTCAAGGCGTTTATCCCGACATTGACAATCAGTTTGCGCCATATGTGAGGATAAATATCTTCAACTACTTGAGAGTGCCATCCCGCGTCGTTCAGCAAAGTTGTCAAAGAAGTTAATTTGTATTTGGCCTCGGTATTGTTGATCACTAATCCAATCGTTGTAGGACCGCTTCCGGCATGTCGAACATGCCCTTCATTCAATAAAGTCGCCCCATGCAAAGTTACGCCAAGGGCAATATGTTCCGGTTTTACAACTTTAGAAAGAGCGGATTCATGTCCAACGCCGTTTTGCAGAGAAACAACCAGGGTTCCGGGTCCTATCAGGGGACCCATACGCTCAACAGCACTGGCGGTCTGGGCAGCCTTGACAAACATTACCACACAGTCCTGGGGACCCAGGGACTCAGGTTCTGCAGTAACATTCGGGAAGGCAGTCCATGCCTCCTTTGAAGACACAATCCGTATCCCGGCCTTCTTCAGCCTCTCGGCACGATCCGGTTTATAATCAAGTAAGGAAACAGGGCGATCCTGCCTGTAAAGTATGGCGGCCAGAAGACAGCCCATGGCCCCTGGACCTGTAATAGTGAGCTTGAATTGATCTCGATTCCGCATTGTTTATTCCATTTCTGAACAAATTCTCTTGGACCTCTTACAGAAATTCCTATGGGCGGAGAAAATAACAGGATTAAAAGAGAAAGTCGTCAAGTCTTCTCAGCCATGAAGGAAGCCTGAATTTCCCAGACGAAGGGTGAAGGGGCGGAAGCAAATCCTCTCTCATCGCCTCCCAAACAAAAGGCCTTTTATTGTCTATCCTGGGTATGATTATTTCGCCGGTTTGCCGGTCTACCGGGACAAGAGCTATTCCATGAGGAATACTGAAATCCTTTTTTGTCGCCTCCTTTTTTGTTACTGACATAAAAGATGTCCAGATCGGGCAGGCAACTCTGCCCCCGGTTTCCTTTTCGCCCAACGATTTCTTGTCTTTCCTTCCTACCCACACTGCTGTCACTACCTCAGGTGTAAAACCAATGAACCACGCGTCTCTACAATTATCGGTAGTACCGGTTTTGCCGCCTGCCGGAATTCCGAGTGCTCTGGCATTGCGACCCGTACCATCCTGAATTACTCCCCTGAGGAGATGAAGCATCTGAAAAGCGGTTACCGGGTCAACCGCTTCTTTGAAAACAGGCTCAAGCTGTTCTATAATCTCTCCGTTTCGATTTCTAACCTCTTGTATAAACAGAGGCTTAATATTTTTACCCAGATTCGGAAAAGTACTGAAAGCCCTTGCCATCTCAATTAGAGTCACTTCGGAAGAACCCAGGGAAATAGACAGATTATCAGCCAGGGGTGTATCTATTCCCATACGCCTCGCCATATCGTGGATGGATCTCAACCCGGTTATCCTTGCGATTTTCACAGAAATGATATTGCGTGAGTATTCCAGAGCAGTCCTTATAGTTATCGGGCCCATATAGGTCTTGTCGAAATTTTCCGGCTCCCACATAGTTTGAGGATTCGCCCCGGGAAGTGAGATCGGTTCATCAACGACGATTGTATTAGGAGCAATAAGTCCTTTGGATAGGGCTGCTGTATAGATTATCGGCTTAAAGGCGGATCCTGGCTGCATCATGCCCTGGGTCGCCAGGTTGAATTGAGATTTTTTGAAGTCCTCGCCTCCCCAAAGGGCCCGAACGGCTCCGGTTTTTGCTTCGATTGCCACAAGGGCTGCCTGAACAGACCTGCCCAGTTCAGTATCTTTGGCATGTCTCCTGCGTAATCTGTCCAGACCCTGAAGCACTGCCTCATTGGCCTTGACCTGCCAGTCCCTTTTCAGGGTAGTTATTATGGTAAGACCGTCTTCCAGGAGCCTTTTATTGCCATACCTCGCTTCAAGTTCCTTTCTGGCCTCTGAAAGAAAATAATCTGTACCGGGCGCTGGCGGTGGATCTAAGGTTTCTCTTTTCAGGCGAATAGGGGTCTTTTTTGCCTCTTCCGCCTCTTCTGGAGTAATATAGCCCTCCTCTACCATCCGCCTCAGCACATAATGTTGACGCTTCCTGGCAAGATTCATGTGCCTTGTTGGATCATACCGGCTCGGGGCCTTGGGCAGACCGGCAAAAAGTGCACATTCAGCAAGATTCAGATCATCTACATGTTTTGCGAAATAGGTCCTGGCAGCACTTTCGACTCCATAGGCCCCCTGCCCAAGATATATCTGATTCAGATATATGCTCAGTATTTCGTCTTTTGTGAGGGCAGCGTCTATCTGCCAGGCCAGGATGGATTCTTTTACCTTACGCAACCAACTCCTCTTTCGGGTGAGGAGCAAGGACCTTGTTACCTGCTGGGTAATCGTGCTGGCTCCCTGGACTATTTCACCGGCCTCCACATTTTTCAGAATGGCCCGAATGACACCCATGAAATCAATTCCGGGATGCTCGTAAAACCGGGCATCTTCAGCTGCAAGGAATGCCTGCACCAGTCTGTCCGGCATTCTGGATATCGGGACCGGCCATCTTCTCTCCTTATACCAATATGCAATGGGGCGATGATCCGAGTCGAGTACTTCCGTAACCATAGGAGGATTATAAGACTTAAGACTTGAAATTTCCGGAAGGCCCAGGAGCATATACCCTATCATGAGACTGCCTGCCGCAAGGAATACAACAAGGGCTGAACCGAGCAGGATTCCCAGCAGAGGACGATAGCCCCATATAATGGGTTTTCTGGATCTCTTTCTGATGGTTCTGGCCATATGTATTCTATATAAACATAGTGTTACATCGAGGCAACCGCGGAACCAAGAGTGTCATACTAAATCCAAGCTCTTGAAGGCTTTCAGGCCCTGTGTTAAACAAGATGCTGACAGGTCACGGATAACTGTCATGGCAGGTAGTAAATAATTACGATCGGGGCGTAGCGCAGCCTGGAAGCGCATCTGCTTTGGGAGCAGAGGGTCGGAGGTTCAAATCCTCTCGCCCCGACCAGATTAGACATTGCGACCGGGGGTGCGGCCGAAGGCCGCCTCGGTCTGCCGCCTTGCGGACTGAGAGTCACAAAATGTCCCCTCTGACGGAAGATCACTGTTATAAAATATCCAAAGAGTATGGCCTGGATATTTCATATAAGCGCAGGCGAATTTTGTGACGCAGCACAGGAGGCTCTTTTGAGCCTTCAGAGGCAAGCTGTGATCGTCTTTTCTCAAGCTATGGGTAAAAATACCACCATAGCCAGGATT
>PQXD01000020.1 GCA_003194485.1 Deltaproteobacteria bacterium | reverse complement strand
TTGAGATTTTATTTGGTTGGTGCCTATATATATCTTAACAGGAGGTTTCTTTTTTGGTAGTCTATTTCTTTTCTGATATATATGATATGCTTTTGAGGTATATTCTCTATCTGAGTTAATATATAACGGTGTTTCTGAATGAACTTAAAGGGCTTTTCCCTCTGGAATCCATCCCATCGCTTGAATTTATTG
This sequence comes from Deltaproteobacteria bacterium, assembly GCA_003194485.1. Taxonomy (NCBI): domain Bacteria; kingdom Pseudomonadati; phylum Myxococcota; class Myxococcia; species Deltaproteobacteria bacterium. The sequence continues at coordinate 32,924 of PQXD01000020.1, read as the reverse complement.
GTTTATTATCTATCACAGACGAAATGAAGTTTCATGTGCAGGGGTGACAAGCCCTTCGTCATGACATTTAGGCCACTTCTTTCAATTTCCCACTGACGAGTTTGTGCAACGTACTTGAAATCAAGGTCTGGTAGGGAATACCTTCTTTGGCGGCTCTTTTCCGGATCCTTTCCAAATCGCGGGATGAGATTCTTATATTGATGCGTCTGTCTTTCTGAAGAGTCTTTCGAGCCGCCTCCTCCAGTTTTCGTTTTTCTTCTCTGAAATTACGGATGCTTTCAAATTCTCCACGTTCAAAATCACGCAGAATTTGAAGCTCTTCCTCGTCAAGTTTCATTTTATTAGTATTCATGCCAAATACTCCCTTGTTGCTTTTCTACTGGGAATTATTGTCTTCAGAAATCGAGTTCCTTTCTCCTTCACATAAGGCACCAAATAAACGTAACCCTCTACATTGAGAATAATGATGTTTTGATTAGGGTACCGGTCTTTGTCGGGGTGTCTGATAACGTCCAGTACATCACCATTATGAATGTGAAACACCACATCCTCGAAACCGATACCTCTGGTCTTTTCCAGAAACAGATTTTTCTCATCGTTCCAATCAAATTCACTCATTTTACATATGACATATGATAGACCAAAAGTGTGCCTATTGTCAACATTATCTAGGAGAAACTGGAGGGACGTTCTGGACCAAGTGGACTTTAAATAAAATCTAGTCTAGGCCTTTCCCCCACCCCCAGGATCCATCCCATTGTTTGAATTTATTGGTTTAATATGTATCCCAAAACCGGCGTCAGATCGAGAACTTTGACTGGGACGAGAGATGGATGTCAGGCATTAGTATAGGACCAGGTCTAATCTGATCTCAAGGAATCGGTTTCTTGATAGACCAATATGTAATGTATAAAATAATGTATATAATGAAAAGGAGATATGGTAATGGTGCAGATGATCCGCAAGCAGGTGTATATCGAACCCATGCAAGACACTGTACTCAAGAAACGCTCGCGCATGCTGGGTATTACTGAGGCAGAAGTGATACGCAGGGCTATAGATGCCCAGGTTGTTCTTGTGCATTCCGGAGTTCGGAATCTGGAGGCCTGGGAGCGGGAAAAGGCCTTTATCGCTGAGCGGATGGCCGGTGGTCCCGTTTCAGGAGGTCGTAAATTCAGGCGGGAAGACGCCTATGAAGAGAGACTCTCTCGCTATGGCCGATAGGATCTTGATAGACACAAATATATTGCTGTACGCCTATGACAGGGCCGAGCCGGTAAAACAACCGAAGGCATTGGCGGTTCTGGATCGCCTTATTACATGGCGCATCGGAGCTCTTACCCCACAGGTACTGGTCGAATTTTTTGTAAATGCCACACGCAGGCTTGATCCTCCGCTTACTGTGGAAGATGCCTACGAACGGATTCAGAATTACCTCATGTCTTGTGAGGTAATAGATGTAACGGGGCCGATCGTGTTGGAGGCCGTGCGTGGCGTTTGCACATACAAGATGTCCTATTGGGATGCTCAAATCTGGGCGTCAGCGAGATTGTATCAGATTCCGGTAATTTTCAGTGAAGATTTCGATGCGGGAGCCGTCGTTGAAGGAGTCCGTTTTGTGAACCCCTTTGCTGAAGACTTCAATCTGGAAAATTGGAAATAGACAATTTTGTCCTTAAAGCTCAATGGAGTGTTGTGCACAGCAACGCATCAATTGTCCTGCCACCTACCAATATCCTCTTTTAATATCAACAGCATATACTGTCCGTTTAATTTAAGTAATGCATAAAACCCGGCTTTCCCTAATATTCCGGAGGCATATTCTTAAGCTGGGCCAGGGAGAAGACAGGACCGTCCTTGCACACGAACTTGTCGCCGATATTGCAGCGGCCGCACATGCCGATACCGCACTTCATGCGCATTTCAAGGGAGAGAATGATCCTCTCCGGGGGGAACCCCACTTTTTCAAGCACAGGTTGAGTAAACTTGATCATGATGGGCGGGCCGCATACGATGGCAATGGCGTCATCCGCACTGGTAATTTTCTGCTCCGTGATGGTGGGGACAAAACCTATGTTGTATTTCCATTCCGGATCATCCGTTCCATCCACAGTAATGTGCATCTGGATATCATTCCTCTGCTCCCACTCCGCAAGCTCATCCTTGTAAAGCAGCATGCCAGGGGTCCTGGCACCGTATACCACGGAAATATCCTTGAACCTGGAACGGTTTTCCGGATGGAGCATATAGACAATACTGGATCTCAATGTGGTAAAGGCAAATCCGCCGCCTATGATGACAACATTCTTCCCCTCCATCTCTTCCCATGGATACCAGTTGCCAAGGGGCCCGCGGATGCCCATCACGTCGCCCTCTTTCATGTTGTGCAGACGGGTTGTAACCAACCCGACCTTATTTACGGTAAATGTGACATGTCCTTTCTCCGTGGGGGAAGACGCTATACCGATGGGACATTCCCCCCTTCCGGCTATGGACAGCTCTGCGAACTGACCGGGGATATATGAGAACTTCTCCTCATCCTTGGAGTTGAGGAACACAAGCCTGAAGGTCTTGAGATTCCTGTCTTCGGTCTCTGTGACGATCTTATCTATACGAACCGGATAGGGTAAGTAAGGGTTTTCCAATGTAATACTCCCTGTATATAAAAGTGCCTAAAGTTTAAAGTGCCTAAAATGGTAAATATTCGGTGAACCAGTGGTCCACTGTGGAAGTTGCCATCCGCGCCCTGCCGCAGGAGCGGTTTGCCTTTTGCAGGGTTTCGATCGCGGGCCGGATTGCACTGCCTCTCCGGTCCGCGATGAGTGAGCTTTGAAACCCGGAAAAAGGTAACCGCTTCAAGGCAGGATATAACGGGTTCACCGGATATTTACCTAAAATGAGCTAAAGTTTAAGGAAAAAAAGCAGTTAAACAGCCCATTTACAACTTAGTCTCCACTCCTACCGGAGTTTTAGATAATCCAATTATGATCATACTCAAAAAACTTATTTCTCACCGCTTACAATCTAATCAACCATAACTTCAGGCACTTTAAACTTTAGGCACTTTAGGCACTTCAAAACCTATTCATCAATTCACAAATCTCCCTGATGTCTATATTCGCCGGACAATTCCTGATACACCTGCCGCACCCTGAACACTGGATTCCGTTGTTGTACTTGTCCACATAGTATTTAAGCTTGTGCATGAATCGCTGGCGCACACGCTGTACCTTCTTTGATCTTGGATTGTGCCCTGAGCCATGCAAGGTAAAGAGCGGAAACATGCATGAGTCCCAATTCCTGATCCGGTCTCCCTGTTTCTTAAACACCTCGTCCTGGATATCAAAGCACCAGCAGGTGGGGCACAGATATGTACAGATGCCGCAATTGATGCACGCAAAGGCCACATCATCCCAGAATGGGGCATCAAAAAGCTCGGTCTGCACCTTGTCCTTCAACTTGTCTGTAGGTACCTTTGTCTTTATTTTGTCCACAGCCTTGGCCGCCAGGTCTTCACCGGCACTTATTGCTTTCTCATCCGCCTCTTTTCCACCTTGTGCCTGATTTAGGAACGTCTCTCCCTTGTCTGTCAGTGCCTTAACAAGGAATGTATCCCCCAGGTCGTAAATGAGCACGTCAAGGCCTTTCTCACTGAACGGACCGCCGCCTACAGAGGTACAGAAACACGTGGAGACGGGTTCATTGCACCCAAGTCCCACAAAAGTGGTTGATTCATAACGTCTTATCCACCAGGGGTCCTGATACTCTGGATTGTCGAAATTGGGCCTGACGATCTGAAAGGCATGGGCGTCACATGGCCTTATCCCGACGATCGCCCTGGGAGAATAGTCCTTTTCAGACTCCTTGATGATATTGGCATCAGGGGCATTTTCATCCAGGGTGTACTCAAACATCCGCTCCGACTGGGGATATATCAATGATTTCGGGGAGAGCCTGGTGTTCTTAAAGTCAAAGCCGGGGATTTTCGTCTCGTCCATGGCCTTGAAGATGTAAAAATCCCCGTCCATGACCGGAACAAATATCCTGTAGGAGGATTTCAGGCCTGCCAGTGCCTTTATCCACTCTTCTTTGGTATAGATCTTTTTTGTCATTAGGCGTTACCTTATGAAATCGTTGTAATCATCAGGCCGGAATACGTCCAGAAGGGGACGCTGGTCCAGGGTCAGTCCGGCCTCCCAGGAGAAGAGCTCCTTCGCGTCCTTGTTGAGCTTCTTAGTAAACTGCCTCACCGGGATGCCAACCGGACAGGCCCTTTCACATGCGCCGCAGTCCGTGCACCTGCCAGCACAGTGATAGGCCCTCAGGATATGGAACGTCATGGTATCAATGGGATCACTGCTTTTGCCTACCCACTGGGGTTTTGATTCATCCACAAAACAGGTGGGGCAGTAACACAGGGGGCAGGCGTTGCGACAGGCATAACAGCGGATACAGTTCTCAATTATCCGGGTAAAGAATTCCCATTTTTTGTCAGGGTCCATTCCCTCGATCTCTTTTACATCCTTGTATGCATCGACTCCAATTTGTTCCTCTACAGGCGGAGCAACCATCTCATCAAATATTACAGGGTTGCGGTGGGTACAGACCGAACAGTTGCGCTGGAGATAATCGCTTTTGTTGAATGTATCCTCAAAATCCTTGCCTTTTACCATGAAGGTCTCCCCCTGTTCTTCTATTGAGAGGATTTCCCTTTGTTTCACGGCCCTTTGGACAGCCCGGTGATCTATCATGCCCTTACAGGGGATGCCGACAATATAGAGTTGATCACGGCTGATCTGGTTTTCTGTGATATGCGTAACGATGTTTCTGGAATTGCATCCATTGGCAACGATTCCGATCCTGTCCGTGCGTCTGGTCAGATAATTGCACAGGTTCAACCCGCAGTTGCTGTCCCAATAGAGGAGGTCCACCTGATCGGCATTACTGATGAGGACCGGCTGGTTCATCATAGGAACGCTTCCCTTCTTATAGCCGATGAACACATCCACCTTGCCTTCTTCAAACAGCTTTCTGGCGGTTTCCTTGATCTTTTCGACATACTCCAGCATTATGCCACCTCGGCCCTTTTCTTGATAAAGTGTTTCGCAGGCCCCAGGGCCTTTACTTCTTTTGCCACCTCCTGCGCCACCTCAACAAACTTGGTTGCTTCAGCAGACGATATCCAGGAAAAATGCAGCCTGCCGGGTTCAATCCCGATATGCTCCAGAAGCCCCTTCAACAGGGCGAATTTTCTTCTTGCGTAGTAATTACCTTCCAGGTAATGACAGTCTCCGGGGTGTCACCCGGATACCCAGACGCCGTCAGACCCGTGACGGAAGGCGGCCAATATAAACTTCGGGCCCACACGGCCGGAGCAGGGTACGCGGATCACCCTGAAATTCGGGGGATACTGAAAACGGCTCACACCTGCCAGATCAGCGGCTCCATAGCTGCACCAGTTACAGAGAAAGGTCGTAATCTTCGGCTCCCAGTCGTTCATATAATTTCTCCTACACCTCATTAATCATGGCCATGATCTGATCCTGGGCAAATCCCTTGAGGTCTATGGCCCCTGACCGGCAGGATGCCACGCACAGGCCGCAGCCCTTGCACAGTACAGGATTTATCTGCGCCTTGCCCGCAAATCGCCCCTCTTCCATGATAGATGGCGCCGAGTAGGGGCAGATGGCAACACATACCCCGCAGCCGCTGCACCACATGGGATTGATGTCGGCCACGGTGCCGCTCGCAAAGACCTTGCCCGTTGCGATAAGGCCGGATGCACGGGATGCCGCTGCAAGGGCCTGCTCAATGCTCTCATCAATGGGCTTGGGATAATGGGCCAGCCCGCAAAGGAAGATCCCGTCAGTGGCGAAGTCAACCGGCCTCAGCTTGGCATGGGCCTCAATGAAGAATCCGCTTTCGCTTACCGGAATCTTGAAGAATGTGGCCAGTTGCCCTGCTCCAGACGGCACTACAGCGGTTGCAAGTACAAGCAGATCAGCCTGGAGGATGATGGGTCTCTTGAGGATCTGATCCTCCAGCCCGATCTCCAGGGCATCTTTTCCTCTACTCACCTTTGGCTTGGATTGCAGGTCATAGCGGAAAAATATAACTCCCTTTTCCCTGGCCTCTCTGAACAGGTCTTCCCGCTCCCCGTATGTCCGGATGTCGCGATACAGCACATACACGTCCATGTCCGGATTGCGCCGCTTGAGTTCCAGTGCGCTCTCTACGGTGTGTGTGCAGCAGACCCGGCTGCAATAGGGACGGTCAGGTTCCCTGGAGCCGACACACTGGATGAAGGCCGCTGACCGGATATCCTTGAGGGCCGGATCATCCTGAATAAAGCGTGCATCCAGTTCCAGATGGGTGAGCACACGTGGATCCTCCCCATAGAGGTACTCAGTGGGCTTGTATTCATGACCACCCGTGGCGATCACTGCCACCCCGTGCCTGAGCTCAGTTTCCTTATCCCCGTTTTTTAAGGTGGAGGAGAAGTTACCTACAAAACCTTCCACATTGGTAAGCTCGGTGGATCGGTGTACATGTATCCGGGGATTTCTCTCGGTCTCGTCTGCCAGATTATTCACATAGGCCTGGATGTCTTCGCCCCTCCATGTCTTATGGAGGAACTTTGCCTGGCCGCCCAGGTCCTCCGAGCGTTCGACCAGATGGACCTCATAACCCTGATCCGCCAGGTTCTTCGCACACACCATGCCGGCAACACCTCCGCCTATTACCATGGTGAGCGGGTTGAAGCCCAGTTCCGTGTCTGAAAGGGGCTCCAGCAGTGCCGCCTTGCTGACCGCCATCCTCACAAGGTCTTTGGCCTTTTCCGTGGCGGCTGCATGGTCCTTGCTGTGCACCCAGGAGTCCTGATTGCGGATATTGGCCATCTCGAACAGGTACTTGTTCAGGCCGGCATTCATCAGGGTCTCCCGGAAAAGCGGCTCGTGGGTCTTGGGGGTGCATGCAGCAACCACCACCCGGTTGATACCCTGTTCCTTGATGACTTCTGACATCTTCACCTGGGTATCCTGGGAGCAGGTATACATGTTGTCTTCGGCATAGGTGACGTACGGGAGTGTCTTGGCATAATCCACCACTTCAGGCACATCCACTACGCCGCCGATGTTGATTCCGCAATGGCAGACAAAGACCCCGATACGCGGCGGCTCTCCAGTCACACTGGTCTCGGGCGGCATCTCATGAACCCGGGTCTGGGTCCAGCGGCCCTTGCTCAAAAGCACGCTGGATGCCGCTGCGGCCGCAGAGGCCTCTGTGACAGACTGGGGGATGTCCTTTGGCCCCTGGAATGCCCCGCATACAAAGATGCCTTTTCGCGTAGTCGCTACAGGTACAAAACTATCCGTCAAGGCGAAATTGTATCTATCCAGCTCAATCCCGAGGCGTTTTCCCAGTTCTATGCTATCCTTTCCTATCTGAAGGCCGGTTGAGAGCACTACAAGGTCGAAGATTTCGCTCTTTAATTTACCGTTATCATCGACATAGATAAGCTCAAGATCGCCGTCTTTTACCGGATTTACGGTATGGACGCGCGAACGGATAAACCGCACGCCGTGCTCATCACGGGCCCGGTTATAATATTCCTCAAAATCCTTGCCATGAGTGCGCATGTCCATATAGAAAATGGTCGCTTTTACGCCCCGCGCATGTTCCTTGGCAATGACCGCCTCTTTGACGGCATACATGCAGCAGACTGAAGAACAATAGCCGTGGTCGCATCGATTGATATCCCTTGAGCCGACACACTGGAGCCAGGCGATCCTTTCGGGTTCCTTCCCGTCGGAAGATCGCACGAGATGCCCCATGGTGGGGCCGGAAGCAGAGAGCATACGCTCAAATTCCATGGCGGTGACGACATTAGGGTGTTTTGCATAGATGTATGTATCTAATCCGGAGGGATCAAAGGGCTCGAAGCCGGGTGCCAGGATAACAGAACCTACTTCGATTTTATGGATTTTCTCTTTCTGCGTAAAATCAATGGCACCTGCCGGACAGTACTTTTCACAGGCCCTGCACCTGCCCTTTTTCTTGAAATAGATGCAGTGATCCGCATCTATCACGTATTTGAGCGGTACGGCCTGGGCATATTGCACATAGATGGCCTTGCGCTTGGCCAGGCCCTGGTTGTACTCATCTCTTACCTTGCGGGGACATCTCTGGGCACAGATCCCGCATGCGATACATTTATCCATGTCCACATAGCGGGGACGTTCACGGACAGTTACTCGAAAATTTCCCGCCTCACCCTCGATGGATTCCACATCCGCCAGGGTGATGAGGTTGATGTTCAGATGCCGGCCGACCTCGACCAGTTTGGGGGAAATAATTCACATGGCACAGTCGTTGGTGGGGAAGGTCTTGTCCAGCGCACTCATCACGCCGCCAATGGCAGCGGACTTTTCAACTATATGCACCAGGAAGCCCGAATTCGCCAGGTCCAACGCAGCCTGCATTCCGGCGACCCCGCCACCGACAACCATTACCGATCCCTTTACATCCTTTGACATAGGGCTGTCTCCCTCTTAAAACTTTTCACTCCCGCCTAAACAAAGCTTATGCAAAATTTATTGAAGTAAATATTCTTATGAACCCGTGGTCCCACGTAACCGTTCAGTGGCAGGGGATATTTCTTTTCACTTCCACCATTCAGCCCCTTGTTTTCTCAAGGCCTTTGACATGGGGAATGTCCTGCCCCCCTCTGCATTCGCCTTACGCTGCGCTTAAGGCGATGCAGTTTCCCCCATAGCAAAAGCCGGGAAAACTGCGGGGGCTTCCGTTAAACTGTTCAAAGAAATATCCCCTTTCCGTGAACGGTTGCCGTCCGTGCCCTGCCGCAGGAGCGGTTTGCCTCGAAACCCGGAAAAAGGTAAACCGCTCCAAGGCAGGATATAACGGGTTCACCGGATATTTACTTATTGAACAATTTTTTCTTAGCCCTTTTGCCCGGTTAAGTCAATTATCTGCTTGACAAAATATATTTCATTCTTAAAAATATGAATTATATGTCATTTTATTTAATATGACGTCAGATTCACAAAGTATAGAAACACGAAACCAAGCGAAGGCCGAATAATGCAAAGGAAAAAACTCTCACGTCGGGAAAGAGAGAAACTCAGGCAGCGCCGAGATATGCTCGCCGTAGCACTGGAGCTTTTCTCCGAGAAGGGATACCACAATGTATCCATGCACGAGATTGCCGAGAAAGCCGAATTTGCCATCGGAACGCTCTACAAGTTCTTTAAAAACAAGGAGGACCTCTATAAGTCCCTTATCGTTGAGCAGGCCGACAGGTTCCATGAGGCCCTCACGAAGGCCATAGGAGAGACGGATGACGAAATTGAAAAACTGCGAAATTATGTGAAGACCAAGGGTGCTGTCTTTATGGAAAACGTCCCGGTCATTCGCCTCTACTTTGCCGAAACCCGGGGAGCGAGCTTCAATATCAAGGCAGGCCTTGACAGGGAGATTCGGGAACGATATGGCCAGTTTCTGCATACCCTCGCCCCGGTCTTTGAACGCGGGATGAAAAAGAAACGGTTTCATAAGATCGCAGAGCCGTATCAGCTGGCCGTTGCCCTTGACAGTCTTTGCAACGCCTTTCTTTTTCTCTGGCTCGAAGATCCAGAGAACCATACCTATCCGGAGGACCCGGACATCATTTTGAATATTCTTTTCAAGGGGCTGCTTAATGATTAAGGTTCCGGGTGATTGCGGCTTCACCGGCCGATTTTCTTTCCTGGAGGATTTTTAATGGCTGATACCAGACCTATATTGTTAAAAATTTTGACCCTGGTTGTTTTTCCCGTATTCCTTTGGCTTGGAGGCTGTGACAGGGGGCCTTCAGAACATGGCGGCCCGCCTCCTGGCCCACGGGCAGTATCGGTGGTGACTGTCAAGCCGCAACGGGTGGAGCTTTCAACCGAACTGCCAGGCCGAACCGCGGCGTTTCGCATTGCAGAGATAAGGCCCCAGGTAAGCGGCCTTATAAAAAGGCGCCTCTTTACAGAAGGAACGGATGTAAAGGCGGGCCAGGTGCTCTATCAGATCGACCCTGCTGAATTCCAGGCAGCCTTGGACAATGCCAAGGCAGCTCTTGCCAAGGCAGAGGCCAATCTGCCCGCTATTCAGCTAAGGGCCGATCGCTTCAAGGAGCTTCTTGCCACAAAGGCCGTGAGCCAGCAGGACTATGACGATGCAACTGCCGCTCTCAAGCAGGCCGATGCGGAGATCGAGTACTGGAAGGCACAGGTGAAGACGGCTCGCATCAATCTGGGCTACACGAAGATCACCGCTCCCATCCCCGGGCGCATTGGTCCGTCCAACGTGACCGAGGGCGCCATAGTTACGGCCTATCAACCCACTCCACTTGCCACCATCCAGCAACTCGACCCGATCTACGTGGACGTGCCTCGTTCCACAACGGAATTGTTGCGCCTTAAGCGCCGCCTGCAAAGCGGCAATCTTGATCACAATGGAAGGGATCAGACCGAGGTCAAGCTCATTCTGGAAGACGGGATGCCGTATCTGCTGGAAGGCACTCTCCAGTTTCGTGACGTCTCGGTTGACCCCACCACCGGGTCCGTAATCCTTCGAATGGTCTTCCCCAACCCCGAGAAGGTTCTCCTGCCAAAGATGTTCGTCCGTGCTGTCATAAAGGAAGGGGTCAGGGAGGCAGCCATCCTTGTGCCCCAACAGGCCGTAGCCAGGACGCCAAAGGGTGAGCCTTACGTCTTAGTTATGGGCGCAGGCGAGAGGGTGGAGATGAGGATGCTTAAACTCGACCGTGCCATTGGCGATAAATGGCTGGTGGATTCGGGGGTTTCTCCAGGCGACAGGGTTATTGTAGAGGGCCTTCAATTCGTGCGTCCGGGGATGCCGGTAAAGGCCGCGCCTTTCCATGAGGGCAAAAACGCCATGGGCGCCCGAGGCGGTGATGGAGCCGGGCAAGATACCCGTCCTGGCGGAGGTGCGTGATGCTGTCGAGATTCTTCCTGGGCCGTCCGGTCTTTGCCTGGGTCATTGCCATCGCCATCATGAGTGCCGGGGCCCTGGCCATCTATTTTCTCCCCATCTCCCAGTACCCGAACATCGCACCTCCTGTCATAGCGGTTGACGCCTTTTATCCAGGCGCCTCGGCCGAGACCGTGGAAAGCACCGTCACCCAGATCATAGAGCAGAAGATGACGGGGCTGGACAAGATGCTCTATCTGTCTGCCAGCAGCAGTTCCTCGGGAGCAAGCCGCATCGAACTCACCTTTGCCCCCGGGACAGACCCTGACCTTGCCTGGTCCAAGGTGCAGAACAAGCTCCAGCTTGCCATGGCAAGCCTGCCCGATGTGGTGCAGCGCCAGGGGGTCAAGGTCAGCAAATCGACCCGGAACTACATGTTGATTGTGGGGATTATTTCAGAAGACGGCAGCATGGACGGCCACGATCTGAGGGATTATGCCAAATCCAACCTGGAAAAGATACTCGCACGGGTGCCGGGCGTGGGTGAAGTGGAAGCATTCGGTACGGAATACGCCATGCGCGTCTGGATCGACCCGGACAAGCTGACTAACTATTCTCTGACCATAGATGACGTAACCGGGGCACTTCTGGCCTACAACGTGGAGGTTTCCGCCGGGCAGTTCGGCGGCGCGCCCGCGGTCAAAGGTCAGCGCCTTAACGCCTCCATCATTGTCCAGCATTACCTCAAGACCCCGGCGGAGTTCTCCGCCATCCCCATCCGCACCAACCCGGACGGATCTATTGTCAGGATCAGGGATGTCGGGCGAGTGGAACTGGGAACCGAACGCTATGATGTAGTGGCCAAATACAATGGCAAGCCTTCCGCTTTCCTTGCCATCCGAAAGGAATCCGGCGCAAACTCCCTTGAAACAGCAGACCGCATAAAAAAGAAACTCGAGGAAATGAGCCGCTACTTTCCTCCGGGCATGAAGGTGGTTTATCCCTATGACACAACCCCATTTACGCAGGTGGCCATCCATGAGGTGGTAAAGGCCCTTTTCGAGGCGATCTTGCTGGTCTTCCTGGTGATGTGGCTGTTCCTGGGAAGCTTTCGCGCCACCCTTATTCCCTCCATTGCGGTGCCGGTGGTCATACTCGGGACATTTGCGGTAATCGGGGTCCTGGGATTTTCCATAAATATGCTCACCATGTTCGCCATGGTCCTTGCCATCGGCCTCCTGGTGGATGACGCCATAGTGGTGGTGGAAAACGTGGACCGCATCATGACAGAAGAAGGGCTTCCGCCAAAAGAGGCCGCTGCGAAATCCATGGACCAGATCACCAGTGCCCTCATAGGCATCGGAGTGGTGCTGGCAGCGGTATTCGGCCCAATGGCCTTTTTCCCCGGCTCCACCGGCATCATCTACCGCCAGTTTTCCGTGACCATCGCCTCGAGCATGCTCCTTTCGGTGCTGGTGGCCCTGATCCTCACGCCAGTACTCTGCGCGTCCCTGCTGAAACCACGGCCGCCCGGCCATGAACCGGCAGACAGCGCGGTCTTTTTCCTTCGCCCCTTCCTCCGGTGGTTCGATCGCATCTTTTACGGCGCAAGAAACCGCTATGTCCGGCTGGTGGAGCACATGCTGGGCAGAAAGGCCCGCTACGTGGTCATCTACCTGATAATTACAGGGATAACAGGTTTTTTGTTCATGCGCATGCCAACCGCCTATCTTCCGGACGAAGACCAGGGCGTGCTGTTTGTCCAGGCCATACTCCCCTCCGGCTCGACCCTGGAGCAGACCCAGGCCGTCCTCGATAAGGCGGGAGACTACTTCCTCAAGAACGAAAAGGATGCAGTCAAGTCCTATGCGAATGTTGCCGGATATTCATTCAGCGGCCAGGGCCAGAACATGGGCATAGGGTTTGTCCATCTGAAAGACTGGGGACTTCGCCGCCGGCCCGATCTCAAGGTGCAGGCCGTGGCGGGAAGGGCCATGCGCGTCTTTTCCCAGATAAAGGGGGCCATGGTCTTTGCGTTTCCGCCGCCTGCAATAATCGAGCTCGGCAACGCCAAGGGGTTTGATTTCGAGCTCCTGGACTTCGGCGGACTCGGCCATGAAAGGCTCATGACGGCCCGAAACCAGCTCCTTGGCATGACGGCCCGGGACCCAAGGCTCATCCGGGTGAGGCCGAACGGCATGGAGGACGTGGCCCAGTACTACATAGATATCGACTGGGAGAAGGCAGGCGCCATGGGAGTGCCCATCTCTTCCATCCACAATGCCATTGCCGCATCCTTCGGCAGCGCCTATGTAAACGACTTTGTCAGGGCCGGGCGTGTCAAGAAGGTCTATATCCAGGCAGACGCCCCTTTCAGGATGCTTCCGGATCATCTCGAAAAGATCTATGTACGAAACAATGAGGGCAGGATGGTCCCCTTTTCCGCCTTTGCCACCGGGCACTGGAGCTACGGGTCCCCGAAGCTTGAAAGATACAACGGTTTTCCAAGCATCAACATCTGGGGAGAGGCGGCGCCCGGGAGGAGTTCCGGTGAGGCCATGGCCGCCATGGAAGAACTCGCGTCAAGGCTTCCAAAGGGTACAGCCTTTGACTGGACGGGTCTTTCCTACCAGGAAAGACAGGCCACGGCCCAGGCCCCCCTGGTCTACGCCTTTTCGGTATTCGTGATATTTCTCTGCCTTGCCGCCCTGTACGAAAGCTGGCCCATCCCCATAGCCATAATGCTCACGTTTCCCGTGGGGGCAATCGGCGGCATCATAGCTTCATCATTGAGGGGGCTTCCTAATGACGTCTATTTCCAGATAGGCCTCCTGACCACGCTGGGTCTGACCACCAAAAATGCCATCCTCATCGTGCAGTTCGCAAGGGCCAGAGTGGACGAGGGGATGGAGCTCATAAAAGCCACTCTGGAAGGCGCAAAGCTCAGGTTCCGTCCCATTGTCATGACCTCCTTTGCCTTCGGATTCGGGGTGCTTCCCCTGGCCCTGGCGCGAGGCGCTGGAGGCGGGTCAATGAGGGCCATCGGCACCAGCGTGTTCGGCGGAATGGTGACGGCAACCGTGCTGATCGTATTTTTTGCACCCCTCTTCTATGTGTTGATCAGAAAGGCCCTGGTCAAACGCGGCGGGGAGACCATGCGGTCAAAGACGAACAATTGAATCCATCAGGGGATCAATGATGAAGATGAGTAAAAACATGAAACTGCTTCCTGTAATTATTGGAATTGCCATCTCTATGGGCGGCTGTGCCCTGGCTCCGAAATACACCAGACCCGAAGCCCCCATCCCTGCAGAGTGGCCGAGCGGCGCGGCGTACAAGGAGGCAAAGGCCCAGCCTGTCTCTCCGGCACCCTATGAACTCAGCTGGCGGAAGTTTTACATCGATCCGAGGCTTCAAGAGGTCATCGAGACGGCCCTGGCCAACAATCGTGATCTTCGGCTCGCCGCCCTGAACGTGGAGAGGGCGCGGGCCATGTACGGTGTCCAGCGGGCCGAACTCTTTCCGTCGATAAACGCCTCAGGAGGCGGAGGCAAACAACGGATTCCTGCAAATGTCATGGGCTTTCCGGAATCATTGACCATCGAACGGTATGAAGTAAACCTCGGCATCAGTGCATGGGAGATCGATTTTTTCGGACGGATCCGGAGCCTGAAAGACAGGGCCCTTGAAGAATACCTGGCCACCGAGGAGGCCCGCAGAAGCGCCCGGATAGCATTGGTGTCCGAGGTCGCCAGGGCATACCTGACCCTTGCCGCCGACCGAGAGGGGCTGGACCTCGCCCGGTCCACGCTTGAGACCCAGCAGGAGATCCATGACCTGATCCGCAGGCAGTATGAAGTCGGTATCGCCACAAAACTGGACCTCAGCCGGGCACAGACCCAGGTCGACACCGCCCGGGGAGACGTCGCCCGCTACACGCAAATGGCGGCCCTGGACCAGAACGCATTAAACCTCCTGGCCGGCTCTCCGGTGCCCGAAACACTCCTGCCAAAGGGTTTATCAGAGGTGACTCCTCCAAAGGAAATTTTTGCAGGCCTTTCCTCCGAGGCGCTTTTGAACCGGCCGGACATTCTTGCGGCGGAACATCGCCTCAAGGGGGCGTATGCCTTTATCGGCGCGGCCCGTGCCGCATTCTTTCCGCGGATTTCTTTGACGACCACGCTGGGAACCGCAAGCGATGAGCTGTCCGGGCTGTTCAGCTCCGGATCAAAGACGTGGAACTTTGCGTCCCAGGCCACCATGCCCATCTTTGATGCACGTACCTGGGCTGCATACAGGGTCAGCAAGACCGAACGTGAGATAGCCCTGACCCAGTATGAAAAGACCATCCAGGCGGCCTTCAGGGAAGTGGCCGATGCGCTTGCCGTGCAGGGCACGATAAACCAGCAGGTATCCGCCCAGAAATCCCTGACAGATGCCGTTGCAGAGACCTATGGTCTCTCAAATCAACGCTATTTAAAGGGAATCGACAGCTATCTGGGCGTGCTGGATGCCCAACGCTCCCTTTATGCCGCAAGGCAGGGGCTTATCTCGCTGCGCCTGGCCAAATTCGCCAACCAAGTACGGCTTTACGCGGTATTGGGCGGAGGCGGCAGGTAACGCCGATGTTCGAGGGAGAAAACCATGAAACCACGCGTCGGTCACATTCAATTTCTCAACAGTCTTCCCTTGTACCATTGTCTGGTTCAAAATCAGGTAGTGCTCAATATCGACCTTTTCAAAGACAGCCCCAAGGCCCTGTGTCATCGATTGCTGGCCGATGAACTGGATATCAGCCCGGTCCCGGCAATCGAATACGCCCGGCATGCCGGCGAACTGCTTCTCTTGCCTGATCTGACCATCAGCTCCGACGGCAAGGTAATGAGTATCTTGTTGATCAGCAAGGTCCCCATTGAGCAATTGGACGAAAAAACCGTCGCCATGACCAATACGTCAGCTACTTCCCAGCTACTCACCCGGATAATTCTGGAAGAAAAATATGGACTGCGCCCCGCCTATTTTGAATGCCCGCCGGATCTGGGCCAAATGTTTCGTGAGGCCCAGGCGGCCTTACTGATCGGCGATGACGCCCTGCGGGCGCTCCAGACACCGTCCGGTTATTACCTGTACGATCTCGGAGAAGAATGGTCCGCATTTACAGGCGAAAAAATGGTGTACGCCGTCTGGTGCGTTCGCAGGGACTATGCCGCCAGACATCCGGAAAACGTCCGCAAAGTCATCCGCGCTTTTCAGCACTCCATGGAGATGAGCAAAAAGCATGTTGACCACATAGCAGAGGAAGCGGCCCGATGGGATGTCTTTTCAACAGAATTTTTAAAGGATTATTTCACAGGTCTGAAATTTGAATTCGGCCCTGAATACCAGCAGGGATTTCTCACCTATCTGAGAAAAGCCCGACAACTGGGTGCCATCGATGATGTCCCTGAGCTTTTGTTTTTCCATTAAGGTATAAGCCAAGGAGCATTTTTATGAAAAAGCAAACTCAAAGGACAATCGGCATCCTGCTGGGAATTGCCCTGGCCGGATCGGCAGTGACCGCCTGGTGGTTCTGGGGCCGGCAGAAACCGCTGCCCGAAGGACTCATCCAGGCCAACGGCCGTATCGAGGGCGATCACTACACCGTTGCCAGCAAAGTGGCCGGCCGCATTGTCCGGTTACTGGCGCATGAAGGGGACTGGGTAAGAACGGGCCAGACCTTGATTAAGCTGGATGATGTTCAAATACGGGCCCGGGTCGAACAGGCCAGGGCGGCAGCCAAGGCATCAGATGCACAACTCAAGGCAGCACGAGTCGACCTGAGCACATTAAAGAAAACAGTCCCGTTGAAGATAGACACTGCAAGGGCCGGGGTCGTCCATGCGGAAGCCCTTCTGGCTGCAACAGAGGTGAAACTGGAGCAGGCCGGCCGGGATGCCCGGCGTTATGGAACATTAGTCAAGACATATTCAGTATCCAGGCAAAAAAGTGAACATGCGGATCTTGCGCTCAGGGTCGCCAAAGAGGACCATGCAGTAGCCCGTGCGGCATTGACCCGGGCAAAAAAGCAGTTGGCCGAGGCCGATTTGGGCTGGGACCGGATCAAGAGCAAGAAAAGTCAGGTATCCGCCCTGGAGGCGCAGTTGAAACAGGCACAGGCTGCTCTGGCCGAGGCGCAAAGCGTACTGGACGATCTTACCATCTATGCTCCGGCAACAGGAATGATCACCACCCGGATAGTGGATACCGGCGAGGTGATTGTAGCCGGCAGCCCCCTGTTCGATATCGTCGATCTGGATCGTCTTTATCTAAAGTGTTATGTGCCGGAAAAACAGATCGGCAAGCTGCGGCTGGGGCTGCCTGCCCGGATCTATACCGATGCCTTTCCGGATACCCCCTTTCCCGCCACGGTGCGTTATATCTCTTCCACTGCGGAATTTACGCCAAAAGAGGTCCAGACCCCGGATGAACGGGTCAAGCTTGTGTACGCGGTCAAGCTCTACCTTGATGCGAACCCGGAGCATCGTTTAACGCCGGGGCTGCCCGCTGATGCCGTGATCCGCTGGCAGGAGGATGCGCCCTGGGCCAAGCCGCGCTGGTAGCAGAAATGCCGGTTTCCCCGGTCGTCGAAGTTCAGGGATTCTGCAAGCGCTACCGCAAGCAGGTGGCAGTGGACGGCGTGGATCTGGGCATTCAGCCTGGTGAGATCTATGGCCTCATCGGCCCGGACGGCGCCGGCAAGAGCTCCCTGATGAAGGCCATCGCCGGCGTCCTCTCTTTCGAGGGCGGGGAGGTGCAGGTGTTCGGCATCAGGATAGATTCCGAGGCGGCGGCGGAGAAGGTCAAAGGACGGATCGGGTTCATGCCACAGGGGCTGGGACTCAATCTCTATGCGGAACTCTCGCTGGAAGAGAATATCGATTTCTTCGCTCAGTTGCGCGAGGTGCCGCCCGGGTTGCTTGCGCAGCGTAAGCGCCAACTCCTGGCCATGACGCGGCTGGACAGGTTCCGGGATCGCCCCATGAAACAGCTCTCCGGCGGCATGAAGCAAAAACTGGGCCTGGCCTGTACCCTGGTTCACGAACCAGAACTGGTGATCCTGGACGAACCCACCACCGGTGTCGATCCGGTCTCGCGGCGGGACTTCTGGGCCATTCTTGCCGAGCTGTTGCGCAAGCGGGGCATCACGGCCCTGGTCTCTACCGCCTACATGGATGAAGCCACCCGTTTTCAACGACTCTCCCTTATGTATGAAGGACGGATACTGGCAGCAGGGGAACCGGATCAGATTCGTCAGGCCGTGCCAGGCAGCCTGGTGGAGGTCACAGTCAAGCCCCAGATCGAGGCACTGCATCGGCTCAAGGCGAAATATCCACAGGTGGAAGCGGTCGGCCCGGTTGTGCGGGTGTTCGTAGATGGGGTCTCTTCCGGGGCGGCGCGAGAGCAGGTGGCGGCATCGCTTGACGATCTCTCTGTCGAGGCAATCCAGGCGGTTGATCCCGAGCTTGAGGATGCCTTCGTGGCCCTGTTGCGTCAGCAAAAGCTGGCCGGGCAACCTGCGGCAGGGGCGGCAGGGACTCCGCTCGCCGAGCCGCCGGCCGGTGACGAGGTTGCCATTGAGGCGCGTGGTCTGACGCGCGACTTCGGCAGCTTCCGGGCCGTGGATCAGGTCAGTTTCCATGTCATTCAGGGTGAGATATTCGGACTGCTCGGCGCCAACGGCGCCGGCAAGACCACGGTGATCAAGATGCTCACCGGCATTCTCCCGCCCTCCGGCGGGGAAGGCCGTGTGGCGGGCGCGGACATGCGTCGCGCCCGCCAGGCCGTCAAGGAGCACATCGGCTACATGTCCCAGGCATTCTCCCTCTATCGGGATATGACGGTGCTGGAGAACATCCGCCTTTACGCCCGCATCTACGCCGTGCCGCGCAGCCGGCTCAAACAGCGCACTGACTGGGTTGTCGAGATGGCGGGATTGCAGGGTGTCGAAGACCGTCTGGCCGGAAAACTGCCGATGGGTATACGCCAGAGGCTGGCCCTGGGATGCGCCCTGGTGCACCGGCCGCGGGTACTGTTCCTGGATGAACCAACATCGGGTGTGGACCCCATCGGACGGCGCCGCTTCTGGGACATCCTGGTGCGGATGGCGCGGGTGGAACAGGTGGCGATCCTGGTAACCACCCACTACATGAGTGAGGCGGAACACTGCGATCACCTGGCCCTGATGTATGCCGGCCGCATCATCGCCGACGCCTCGCCGGCCGAGATGAAGCAGGCCTTGCAGCAGGAGGCAGGGCAACTGCTGGATGTTGCCACCGATCGGCCGCTGATGGCCTTGAAAGTACTGGAACAGGCCGGTTTCGCTGGCGTGGCCCTGTTCGGCAGACGTATTCACCTGTTAGCAAAAGATCCGCAACAGGCCCGCCAACAGATCGAGTCCCGGTTGATGCAACAGGGCATCTCCCTGCTGGGTATCACCCCCCGTATTCCAAGCATGGAGGATGTCTTTGTTTATCGCATCATGGCGCGGGAAAAGGAGGCCCGTTCTCGATGAATCCAGCCCGTATTAAAGCGCTCGCTTATAAAGAATGGCGCGAGATCCTGCGTGATCGCCTCTTCCTCGCCCTCGCCTTCATCCTCCCTGTCTCCATGATGCTGATTTTTGGTTACGGCATCATGATGGATGTGGAGAATATCCCCTTTGCCGTCCTGGATCAGGATCGCACGGCCATGAGCCGGGATTATCTGCATCTTTTCATGGACTCCCGTTATTTCGACTACAAGGGCCATGTGCAGAGCGAACGGGAACTTGAACCCCTGCTGGCAGACAGCAAGATCCGCTTTGCGATCATCGTCCCGCCGAAATTTCAGGAAAATCTGAAGGCAGCCAGGCCGGTGGCGGTGCAATCCCTCATTGATGGCACCTTTCCATTTCGCACATCGACCAGCAAAGGCTACGTCATCGCCATCAACAACGCCTTCAACGGCAAGCTGTTAGCTGGTTTTATCAGCCGGAAAATGGGTATCCCGCCCGAGCAGGCGGCTGCCCTGGCGGGACCAGTGAAGGTTCAGCTACGCTACCTGTACAACCAGGAGATCAAGAGCATCTGGTCTGTTGCGCCGTCCATGATGATGTTCGTTCTGTTGATGACTCCACCCTTTCTCACCGCACTTGGGGTGGTTCGTGAAAAAGAAAACGGCTCCATTTATAACATCTACTCTTCCACTGTGACCCGGGCAGAGTTTCTGATCGGCAAGCTGCTGCCCTATCTGGGCATTTCCATAATCAATGTAATCATCCTCTGGTTGATGGCCGTACTGGTGTTTGCCGCACCGTTCAAAGGCGATCCGCTGTTCTTCTTCCTGGCCTCGGTGGTCTATGTCAGTTGTACCACCGGCATCGGGCTCCTGGTCTCCCTGTTCGCCCGCACCCAGGTGGCGGCCATGATGATCACGGTGATAGTCACCATCGTTCCGGCGGTGCTCTATTCAGGGCTATTGGTGCCGATTGCCTCGATGGATGCCGCCTCGCAATTCGAGGCCCACCTGTTTCCGGCCATGTACTATACCGATATTGTTTTAGGGAGTTTTCTGAAGGGCATCGGCGTGGGGCAGCTCTGGGGCCGGGTGGGCGCGCTGCTGTTTTATTCCGGTGTATTGTGGACAGCCTCCTACCTGCTGTTTCACAAGAGGGTGCGCTCATGAGTCATTCCATATGGAACAGCAGCGGATCCATTTACTTGTGGTGGTCGAGAATGGCCGCCATGACCGGCAAGGAATTGCTGCAGCTTGCACGCGATACCTTGCTGGTGCTGGCCGTGCTCTATCTGTTCACCCTCGACATCATGATGGCGGGTGGGGTCAAGATGGATCTCAGCAAGGCGAACGTCGTGGTCCATGACATGGATCACAGTCTGGCATCCCGTGAGATGATCTATCGTTTCCAGCCGCCTTATTTCCAACTGGGGGGTGAGATTCTGGACCAGAACGAAGGAATCCGGCTGCTGGACCAGGGCGAGGCACTGATGGTGCTGGACATCCCGCCCCGGTTTCAGCACGACCTGATCCAGGGCAGGCCGACGGAGGTGCAGGTACAAATAGATACCAGCAACATGGTCCTCGGGACCCTTGCGGCAAGCTACAGTGGGCAGATCATCGGACAATACGGATTTGATGCGGCGTTGCAGCGCATGGGGCTGACCGGTGAAGGTCTTGCTGCCGTGCCTATGCTCGTCGATCGCCACCGGGTCTGGTACAACCCGAACCAGAAGGATTCCTGGTTCATGTCCATCTCCGAACTGCTGACCGTGATTACCGTGCTGGCCATGATGCTGCCCGCCGCGGCCGCCGTGCGCGAAAAGGAACGCGGCACCATCGAGCAACTTCTGGTCTCACCGCTGACACCGATACAGATCCTGCTGCCCAAGGTCATTGCCATGACCCTGGTTATCCTGCTGGGAACGGCGCTGAGCCTCACCCTGGTCATAAAAGGGATTTTCCATGCGCCCATGAAGGGCAGCCTGCCGCTTTTCTTTGCGGTGACGGCCATGTACACCTTTGACATGTCAGGTCTCGGCCTGTTTATCTCGACCATGAGCCGCAACCTTGCCCAGGCCGCCATGATGACCATCATGATCATGATGCCGATCATCCTCCTGTCCGGGGCCTGGACGCCAGCTGAGGCCATGCCGGCGGGTATTCGCCAGGCCATGTATATCTCCCCGCTCTATTACTATATCGAGGTGTCCTACGGCATTCTGCTGAAGGGAGCGGGGATCGGGATTCTATGGGACTCCCTGCTTGGCCTCAGCTTGCTCGGCAGTCTGGTATTTGGTTTCGGTGTCTGGCGCTTCCGGAGACAATTTAGATGATTCTTTGAGGCTGGAGATAATAATGAACAATCGGCGACGAATTATCCTGATAATCCTGTTTCTTGTGTGTGCAAATGCGGGAAGCGCATTGGCGCAGGCGGCATCTGACAGCGCATCGGTCGAGTCGGCAACCTGGCGATTCGAGTTCGATAACGACTTCATATTCAATAAGGACAGCAAGATATCCAGTGGCTGGTCGTTGCAGAAACATTCAGCAGTCGCAGGGAGCTGGGAGACGCTGGAGCATGTTCCCGGGTTCGTCAGGCGCTGGGGAAAGGCCATTCCCACCCTGACAGAGGACGATCTGGTTTATCGGGCGGGGATCGCCATTGGCCAGGTTATTCAGACGCCTGATGATCTTTCGCGAAGTGACCTCATCCTGGGGGATCCACCTTAATGTATTGATATCCAGCGACGATGTGGATACGAGCAAAGCACCCGATGCAGAGGGACAAGAGCGTCTGGGCACCATCGATGTCGAGTGGCGGTTTTGAACAGACGGAATCAGAGTGTGATGTAAATTGGAGTGATTATTTATTAACGAAAAGGGATGCAAAAGATGCAGAGTTGGTTGATGTTGGTAGCAGCGATTGTCCTGGAGGTGGCTGGCACCACGTCCATGAAGCTTTCCGATGGGTTTACCCGACTCCTTCCATCGGTGCTGTTGGCGGTATTTTACCTCTTTTCACTCGCAGCACTCGCACTGGCACTGAAACGGATCGATGTAAGTATTGCCTATGCCATCTGGGCCGGCGTGGGGACGGTGCTGGTGGCGGTTGTGGGTATTCTTTGGTTTCAGGAGCCGGTGTCCTTATTGAAGGTGGGTTCAATCCTGTTGATTGTCGCGGGGGTGGTTGGCCTGCACCTGGGCGGGGCAGGATAGGGAACATATACCCTCGGCACTGGTTGCGGGATATACGCCATCCGATGAAGACGCTCGACCAATCCGGTGAGATTCTCCAGCAGATTCTTAGCGTATTCCTTGTGATTGCCTTTTTCTTTACGGTCCTCTGGCCGTAGCTTACGGATAAAGGCCATCGGAGATCAATCGTGTATTACAAGAAGCTACCCAGGCGGGAAAGAGAAAGACTCAGGCGTCGCAATGAGATGCTTGCTGCCGCGCTCAAGCTTTTTTTAGAGGGGTTTTGATTAAGGCAAGCGGAAGAAATTAAAATGCCGGAATTGCGCAGGATAGGGCTTTGCATTCAAGGCGCGCCAAGGGACGCATACTCGCGGTATGTAACCCTTGGCGCAATGTAGAAGACGGAGCCATAGACAAGCAAGGCCGGTGTTTTAATTTTTGCAGGTTGCCTAAAGGAGGTGATAGGACAAATTACACACAGACACGGACAGCACGGGGATCAGAAACAAATGACAAACCAAAACTAAAGACCCGTCTAGGTGGAGAGGAACAGAAACTGTCTGAAGATGTGCGCGAGGCCCTGGAAGGCGCCAGACAGATGGTAAAGCGGCGCATCTTACCGAAGAGACAGTGCACACCGCAGCCGATGAGGCCAGACAACTGTCAAAACGGGCACTGGATATAGCAAAGGGAGCAGTATCTGGGATGATCCGTGGTACAAAGGACGTCTTGAAAAAGGATAAGGAGAAAAAATAATGAAAAAGGCAATTTCAGCAACTCTTTTAGCATTCTGGCTGATCAGTGGTTTTACAGTGCAAGGAGTTTTATCGGCTGAGCAGACTGGCCAGACAAAAGACAGGGAAGCCACGGAAATGGAGTGGCAACAGGCCCTCAAGGCACAGGTCGCCCTGGCAAGGGCAAAAGTCAATCTTCTCAAGGCGCGTACCGAGCTTTGGCTGGAGAAGAACAGTGAGGCCGCTCTCCAGAGCCTCGAAGATGCCAAAACGAATCTACGCAAGGCATACGGGACGGCCGATACTGTTACAAGAAGGCGGATTGCCGATTTGCAAGAACAGATCAAGTCCGCGGAAACCGCCCTGCGTACAAAAAGCGACAAGGCCTACCCGGAATTGACCAATTTGGCTGACAAGAGCGAAAGCACTCTCAATGCAGCTATAGCAGAGACTCAGACCAAGGCGACCGCCCTCAAAAAGGAGACTTCCACCAGGATAGCCCTGGTTCAGGCCCGGGCCGCTGCCCTTAAGGCCAGGATTGCCCTTGAGATCGAACAGTCTCCGGAGAAAGCCATGCGGGCACTGGAAGAGGCTCAAGAATACCTGGCAGAGGCCAAGGCGAGTGCCTCGAAACGGACTGCTGAGGGTATTGCACAGCTTGAACTCGATGCACAAGCAGCCAAGCAGGCTGTCACCGAAGGCGTCGGTAAGGCCAAGGACAAAACCAATGCCCTGGTAGTACACACCGAAGAGCAGCTTCAGGCTTACGGCAAACAGGTGTCAGAAAGCGAGGAGGCAGTGCTGCTCAGAAAGCGCTACACCGAGCTTGAGGCCCGGGCCGCCCTGCTTAAGGCCCAATTGGCGGCCAGTGCAGAGGCGACCCTTGAACAGGCCCAATCCTATCTTGACGAGGCAAAGGCCTGGTATGCCCGGGCCCAGAGTCAGGCTAAAGAAACGGCCAGGCTGGAATTTCAGAAAATGCAAAAACGTATAGATGACACCAAAGACGCCCTGAAGGAAGGGGAAAAGCAGGCCGGTAAAAAGCTTTCCGATCTCCTTAAATCAGCGGCTGAGAGAGTGGAGGTCAAAGGAGAAGAGTAAGGATGTCTGAAACCCGGACGACCATACATCATTACCTGGTCGTCCGTGTTTAACCTGATGGAATGAATGCAAATCTTACAAAGATTTCCTGTGAACGCTCACAGTTCGGTAGGTTTCGGTAAAACGGGCGTTGTAATCCCGTCAACGGTTACTCTTTTTCAAACATCGGGTGACCTATCGCAGAAAAAGCTTGTAAATTAATCGATGGATAGGCCGGTTATAAGGTGGATAAATCATTTTTGAGCTGTTAAACCGCGGTTTGAACACCACGCCCCTGGGATTGGAAAAGGTGATAAAGCCTTCCCGGCCATGATAGCGCCCCATGCCGGACGCGCCCACCCCACCGAAAGGCAGATCATCCTGAGCCGCATGGATCAGGGTATCGTTGAATAGAACGCCGCCGGAATGGGTCTGGTCCAGGATGTAATCCCTGTGTTGTCGGGTATAACCGAAATAATAAAGTGCCAGGGGCCGGGGATGGGCATTGACATAGGCCACCGCATCGGCCAGCGCATCATACGGCATCACCGGTAAAATGGGGCCGAAAATTTCTTCCTGCATGACACTCATGTCTTCGGTGACATCACGCAATACATAGATCGGCATTTTCCGGGTATCGGCAAACGCCTCTCCGGCCGGGTTGATGACATCCACCCGGGCGCCTTTTGCTTTTGCATCCGCTATCAGTTGCTGCAGGCGCTCATGCCGGCGCGAATTGATAATCGATGTGTAATCGGCATTGGTTTCCATGGTCGGATACATGTTTGCCACACACCTTTGAAACGACGCCACAAACCGGTTCACGTGCGGCCGGGGGCAGAATACGTAATCCGGTGCAACGCACGTCTGTGCGGCATTAAAAGCCTTGCCGAAGGCGATCCGTTCGGCCGCCTCAGCCACCGGGGTGTCCGGGCCGATGATGGCCGGGGATTTGCCCCCCAGTTCCAGAGTGACCGGGGTCAGGTTTTCGGCCGCAGTCCGCATGACATGGCGGCCTACAGCGGTTGACCCGGTAAACAGCAGGTGATTCCATGGTTTTGCGGAAAATGCCGCCGCCAAGCCGGCACCTCCGGTAACAACTGCCACATGGTCCTGCTTGAACGTATCGGCGAGCATCTGCCGGACAATTTCGGCAGTTTTCGGGGTGTATTCGCTCATCTTGATCATGACCCGGTTGCCGGCGGCCAGGGCCGCGGTCAGCGGGCTGACTGTCAAATACAGCGGATAATTCCACGGCGCGATAATCCCCACCACCCCGAGCGGCTGATAGATGATCCGGGCCCGGCCCGGCTGGAACATCAGGGCCATGCGTCGCCGTTGGGGTTTCATCCAGCGGCGGATGCGTTTGGCCGCATACCGGATGCCTTCGACCGAGGGAAAAAACTCGCCAATCAGGGTTTCATCACGGGCCCGGCCGCTGAAATCTTCATCAATGGCCCGGACAATCCGGTCCTGATAGCGGATCATGGCGATTTTGAGCCGGTTTAAATGGGTAATTCGCTCTTGAGCATCCGGCATCGGTGCCTTATGAAAGGCCTCTTTCTGGGCCTGAAAAATCAGATCCATCTCGTCGATCAACGGGGCGACCGCGCGATTTTTTGTCACATGATGCGGTGATGCCGCCATAAACTCGGTCATGATGGTTCTCCTCATCGGCATTCAATTCGATAGTATACTCTTTCCCCCTTGACACTCCATCAGTTTTTCTTAAATTTTGAACTGAAAAACTATATTAGTTCAAAAAGTTATAACAAAGGTAAAAAAACCATGAAGCAGGAAAAGTTGGAGGCCGTATTAACAGCCGCAAAAAAGGTATTCGCCCGATACGGTCCCAGAAAGACAAGCCTTGATGAGATTGCTCGCATGGCAAGAGTGGCCAAGGGTACCATCTATAACTATTTCGGGAGCAAAGATCGGGTTTATCTGGAAGTTCTTAGCCGGGAAACAGATGAGCTTTTAAAAAAAATATCATTATCTGTGGGTAAGGAAATTTCACCGGAAGCGAAATTTGCTGCCTTTTTTCGCGCCAAATTCCAATATATGCGTCAGGCGATAAATATCCTTAACCTGGATCGGGAAGGAGTAGGGAAATATTTGCCTGCTGCCGAGAACATTCGAAACGATTTTTTTGAACGAGAGGTTAATATCATCGACTCAATTTTGAGGGAAGGTATAGAAAAAGGGGTATTCCGGTTAAACGATGCCTTCCTTTCCGCCAAATCCATTGGTTATGCATTGAGAGGGTTTGAACTTAACTGGCTGATTCAAGAGAGCGAAGAAGAAATTGAACATTATCTTACTGAATTATTGAACCTCCTTTTTTCCGGGCTGGTGGTTGAGAAAAGTGCCGGGTAAGCACCTAAACTACACGGATTAAAATTCACAAGATGGTAAGCGTTCACAGGACACCGCATCTGCTTTGTTGCCTGCCTGCCGGCAGGCAGGTCAGGCACTTGAAGTACAGGAAGTACGCCTGCGTACCCTCCGCCTCGCATCTGCAGCACCCTGTAAACGCTTACAGTCCGGTGGGTTGCGGCAAAACGGGCGTTGTAACCCCGTGAACGGTTATACAAGATGAAGCCTGATATTCTGAGCATAATTTTTTCTTTTTCCTTCTTTTCCATTCTTGGATGGATGCTTGAGGTCTCCTATCGTTCTGTGCGTGACAGGCGGTTCGTCAACCCCGGTCTCTTAAAGGGACCGTATCTCATCCTTTACGGCACGGGCGCCTTGATACTCATGGGAACGGTTTCCCTGTTGCGGGAATCCAATTTGGCCACTAAAGCACTCGCCTATTTTGTTATTACAACCGGACTTGAACTGAGTTCAGGACTTATTGCCCAATACTTTTTTCAGACCCGTCTTTGGGACTATTCGGATCAGCGGTTTAATTATAAAGGACATATCTGCCTTAAATTTTCTGTTTACTGGATATTACTGGCATTTGCTTTTGAATATCTCATATTGCCACCATATCAAGATATTCTCAACCGGCTTTCATCGGCTTTCAAAGGCCTCTTTGCGGGAATGACGGTTTCAATAATGTTGGTGGATTTCCTGACGGTTTCAATCAGGAGTTTTCTCAGTATGACGCCGGAAGAGAAAACCTTGACGGAGACACAATTCATAAACAAAGCAAGGCCGCTGCTTGAAGATCCAATGGTGAAAAAACTTTCACAGTGCAAACACCACAGGGATAAGACAAGGTTAGACCATGTAAAGGAGGTAGCTTACTTAAGCTTTCTCTGGGGTAAGCGGTTTTCCCTGGACTGTGAGGCGATTATCAGGGGCGCATTACTGCACGATTTTTTCTATTATGACTGGCTGCATGAAGGTCCAAGGCTGCACGCCTTCCGGCACCATAATATTGCCCTGAAAAACGCGCGTAAAATAACACATCTTTCCAAAAAAGAAGAGGATATTATCAAAAAACACATGTGGCCGCTCACCATTATCCCACCGCGTTACATGGAGTCCTTGATCGTTTCTCTTGTAGATACATTTTGTTCTGCAAGAGATTATGTGAGCGTGAAGAGACAAGGCAAAACCGCAAAGGCAGCCATCATCTATGTTCGTTCGGAATCAGGAGACAAAAAAAGTGGATAATGCCTATTTTGCTGGAATTGATATCGGCTCAACAACTGCCAAGGCAGTCGTATTAGATGAGAACGGCAAGGTTATTTTTTCTCGCTACCGGCGTCATCAGGCCAAAACAGTGGAAACCGCACGGGGTATCATGGAAGAGGCCGTTGGAGATTTGGGCGACGTGGTGCTTGATCTGGCGGTTACCGGATCTGCGGGGATGGGCGTGGCCGAAACCTTCGGGCTGCCATTTGTCCAGGAAGTAGTGGCCTCAGCTCACTTTATAGAGAAAACTTTTCCTGAAGTCAGAACTTTTATTGAAATCGGCGGAGAAGACTCCAAGATCGTATTTTTCGACGAACATTTTCGTCCCGACATCCGGATGAACGGCAGTTGTGCAGGGGGAACCGGCGCTTTCATCGATCAAATGGCCGTTCTTTT
This sequence comes from Deltaproteobacteria bacterium, assembly GCA_003194485.1. Taxonomy (NCBI): domain Bacteria; kingdom Pseudomonadati; phylum Myxococcota; class Myxococcia; species Deltaproteobacteria bacterium. The sequence continues at coordinate 4,356 of PQXD01000020.1, read as the reverse complement.
GGCTGTTAAGGTGGCGGAGCTAAACACGCTGGCCAAAAAATCAACGGACATTTACCCTATTGCCTCCCGCTGCGGCGTCTTTGCCAAGACCGATATACAGGCATTGTTTAGCCGCCATGTATCCAGGGAAGATATTGCTGCCTCCATATTTAATGCGGTTGCCCTGCAGGTAATCACCGCCCTGTCCAGGGGCCGGGATATTAAAGAAAAAATACTCTTCGGCGGCGGCCCGCTGACTTTCAACCCGGAGCTGCGCAAGGCCTTTGTGAATCTGCTTGGCATTGAGAATCCGGATGGCCTGATCATTCCGGAGCATCCGGAACTGCTTCCCGCCATGGGCGCGGCCATGGTCCGGAACGGAAACCCCTGCCAGGCCAAAATCAGTAACTTTTTATCAATACCGGCAAATGGCGCGGGCGGGCAAACAACGAGCGGCACCAAAAGGCTGCCGCCCCTGTTTACAAACAAAGCTGATTTTAATCTGTGGCAGGAACGGCATGCACAAAGTCGAGTCCCCAGAATTGATTTGGCTGCGGTAAACGGGAAAAATCTTTTTTTAGGGATCGATTCCGGGTCAACAACTACCAAGATTGTCCTGGTCGATGAGGATGGAAAGTTTGTACTTGGCTATTACGGCGCCAATAATGGTGATCCAATCCAGGCGGCAAAAAATGGGATGGCCGAGTTCAGGGGAAAATTCGCAACAGTCGGTTTTGGCCCTCGTATCGTGCGGACAGCCGCCACCGGTTATGGTGAATGCCTGATCAAAGCGGCTTTTGGCTTAAATGACGGCGTAGTTGAGACTATAGCGCACTACAGGGCAGCTCGACATCTTGAACCTGATGTCTCCTTTATTTTGGATATCGGCGGCCAGGACATGAAGGCAATCTATGTCCGGAATCACGCCGTGTCAGAAATCCAGGTCAATGAAGCTTGCTCATCGGGATGCGGTTCTTTTATTGAAACATTTGCCAACTCGTTGGGATACACTGTTCAGGAATTTGCCAAAATCGCCTGTGAAAAAAATTCACCTTTTGATCTGGGGACCCGATGTACTGTCTTCATGAATTCCAAGGTCAAACAGGCAATCGGGGAGGATGCGACGATCGCCGATATTTCAGCCGGACTGGCCTATTCGGTCATCAAAAATGCGCTGTACAAGGTGCTCAAATTAAAGAACACCGACGTCTTGGGAAACAAGATCGTTGCCCAGGGAGGGACATTCCGCAATCCTGCCGTGCTGCGCGCCTTAGAGCTTTTATTCAACAAAAAGGTTGTCAGACCGGATATTTCCGAATTGATGGGTGCCTATGGCACGGCCCTGACCGCCCTTTCAAATCATCGCAGCAGATCAGGTAAAGCAAGTTCTTTTACCACCTTTGAGGACATGGAAAGTGGAACTGACTTTTCCAAAAAGGAAATCCGTTGCAATGGTTGCGAGAACAGATGTAATGTCTTGCAGCTTACGTTCGCCAACAGAAACCGTTTTTATACAGGGAACCGTTGTGAGCGGCATTTCAGCAACAATCCCGACATAGAACACAAGGGGAAAAATCTGATCAATGAACAGATAAAGTTCTTATTTGACCAAAAGATGGAACCGGAAAAGGAGCCGGTTCTCACCTATGGCATCCCCCGCTGCATGAACATGTATGAAAACTTTCCGTTCTGGTGTGCTTTTTTGACCACTTGCGGGTTCAGGGTAGCTCTTTCCTCCCCTTCCGACTTCAAACTTTACGAAAAGGGTGCACCCACGGTCATGTCGGAAAACATCTGTTTTCCAGCCAAGCTTGCCCACGGTCACATTTTCGATCTTATTGAAAAAAAAGTGGACAGGATATTCTATCCCACAGTGGTTTATGAACAACAGGAACATGACGATGCCTTGAACAGTTTTAACTGTCCGGTCATTACCGGATATCCGGACCTGTTGAAAAGCGCCATTGATCCCGCGGGGAAGCATGGAATTCCACTTGATAATCCGGCCGTCAGCTTCAAAAGACTGAACCTGTTAAGGGATCAGCTTTATCTATTTTTTAAGCCGTTTGGAATAGATTACCGGACGGTGTCTCTGGGGGTGAAGAAAGGAGTGGACGCCCAAAAGGCTTACAAGGAAAAACTCAGGGCCGGTACAAAAGCCCTGATAACCGATGCCGAAAAAAAACGGCGGATCGTAGTTGTCCTTGCCGGACGGCCTTATCACATAGATCCACTTATCAACCACGGCATCCCAAACCTCCTGACCGAACTGGGGGTTGATGTTGTCAGCGAAAATTCCATTCCTTTAAAGGCCGATCAGGTATCCCTGGATGATGTCAATGTGCTGACCCAGTGGAGCTATACCAACAGGTTGTATGCTGCGGCCAAGTGGGTTAATCAAAATCGCAATGTCCAACTGGTGCACATAACCTCTTTCGGCTGCGGGCCGGATGCTATCGCTGCCGACGAGGTCAGGGAAATTATCCGGCACAGCGGAAAGGTTTACACTCTGATCAAGATTGATGAAATTGCCAACCTGGGCGCGATCAGGATCAGGCTGCGCTCCATGTTGGATGCGGTGAAAAAAAATGACAACAAACCACAGGCGACTGTGGCCGATCAAAAGAAAACAAACCGGATATTCATGGCCGAAGACCAAAAAAGGACCCTGATCGCACCATATTTTTCCCCTTTCTATTCACCACTCTTACCCGCTGCCTTCAGGCCTTTAGGCTTCCGTGTGGATGTGCTGCCGCCTCAGGACAAGACCTCAGTTGACTTGGGTCTTAAAACCGTTAACAATGACATGTGCTACCCCTCTATCCTGGTCGCCGGCGACATTATCAAGGCCTTTCAATCAGGCCGGTACGATCCTCAAAACACTGCGGTTATTCTGATTCAGACCGGCGGTCAATGTAGGGCATCCTCTTACGTATCTCTCGTCAAAAAAGGACTTGCCGCCGCCAATCTGAGTGATGTCCCGGTCATCGCCATATCCAATGAGGAAATCAATCCCCAACCGGGATTTGAAATCGATACAAAAAAATTGGTCAAACGTCTGGCCCTGGGAATTATTTTTGCTGATCCGTTGGCCAATATGTACCTGTCCACCGTGGTCAGGGAAAAGGTGCCTGGAAGGTCCAAGGCCCTGCATAGCGAATACCTCACCAAAATGGAGGCAGGCATCGAGAACGCCGATTACCGTTTTCTGCTTAATCTTCTCCAAGAGGCGGTTGAAGACTTCAACAGGATTGAAATCAACAACGGATCCATTCCCAGAATCGGAATCGTGGGCGAAATTTTCGTCAAATACAACTTTTTTGCCAATATGAATATCATCGAATGGCTTTCCGGCCAAGGGGTGGAAGTGGTCCTTCCTCCCTTACAGAGTTTTTTTGCCCAACGATTTATCAACGAAACATATGACCAGGAGGCGTTGTTTAAACGTTCTTTTGTCGACCGGATCAGATTCAGACTGCTGGAAATTTACTCAAATTACTACCTTGGTCATATTGAATCGTGTATGCAGGAATTTCGCTTTTACCGAAAATCTCACGACCTGAGAAAACTGGCTGAAATCACCGGCAAGGTGGTCGGCCTGGCCAACCAGTTCGGCGAGGGGTGGTTATTGACGGCCGAAATGATCGCCATATCCAATGAAGGGATCAGCAACATTGTCTGCCTGCAGCCGTTCGGTTGCATCTCCAATCACATTACGGGGAGGGGGATGGAGAAAAAACTCAAGGAAATGTTCCCTGATTTTAATTTGCTTTCGCTCGATATGGACGCGGGGGCAAGTGAGGTAAACATACTAAATCGACTGCATTTCATGGTTATGGGAGCACGAGAGCGGCTTGCCCGTGACGGGGAAGCGGTGATCGGGCCGGGAACAATCAGGCACTTTACCATCCCCAATATATTGCCGCGCGAACTATATGCTTTCAATAATTACGTATCATTGGACGTTGAAAAATGGAGGGCATGGGTGTCCGGCCTGGGGATGTGGGAAAAAGCGAGGAATATTAGGCGCAAAATCAGCTTGTAACCATCAATATCCTGTGCTGGGAGGAACTGTCAAAACGAGCCTCCGGGGCAGGCACGGGGGCTGCCCCTACGGGATATTGCCGGATGCATTGTGGCGGATTTTCCAGAGGTTCAAATCGTTTTGCACATTCCACAAATATCTCGGATATATCACAATGCGTGGAACCATCCCCAAATTTCTATTTTCGTAACATTTTAGCTCTTTGACAGGAGTTTAACCGTTAACCCTATTTGATCCCCATAAAAGTTCGCAATAACAACCAATTACTTCCCGACTTCTTGTAAGACCCCTTTTTTGATTTTATAGCCGAAGGCCTTCAGAATTTGTGCTTG
>PQXD01000019.1 GCA_003194485.1 Deltaproteobacteria bacterium | reverse complement strand
AGGGGACAATGTATCTCTTGAGGTCTCGATGATCCAGCCCATTGCCATGGAAGAGGGAGTCAGGTTTGCGATCCGTGAAGGCGGCCGGACGGTCGGGGCCGGCGTGGTAACCAAGATCGTGGAGTAGATGTATTCACCAGTTAAGAATTGAGGAATGAGGGATGATAGTCCCAACCCAGAGGATAAGAATTCGTCTCAAGGCATATGATCACAAGCAGCTTGATCAGTCTGTAGGTGAAATTGTAGATACGGCAAAACGGACCGGAGCCCGTCTTGGCGGGCCAATCCCGTTACCTACTTCTATTAGGCGCTATACTGTATTGCGCTCTCCCCATGTAGACAAGAAGTCAAGGGAGCAGTTTGAGATCCGTACCCACAGGAGACTCATAGATATTCTGGAGCCTACACAACAGACAATAGACGCCTTGATGAAGTTGGAATTGTCTGCTGGGGTGGATGTTGAAATTAAGCTATAGAGATTAAGGACGGGGACAGAAGCAGCAATGTCGAATTTATCAGGCATGATGGGCCGCAAGGTAGGAATGATCCAGGTCTTTTCCGAGGACGGTCAGGTCGTCCCGGTTACGGTGCTGGAGGTCGGTCCCTGTACCGTGCTCCAAAAGAAGACAGCGGAGAGAGAGGGCTATAACGCCTTGCAATTCGGATTTTCCCCAAGGCCTTTAGGCAGGTTGAATCTTCCGGAGCAGGGACATGTAAAGAGAGCCGGGCTGTCCCACGGCTTTCGCTATATCAGGGAGATATCAGTCAAGGATCCTGAAGCCTTTGATGTAGGCCAGGTCCTTACACTGAAGGATCTGGAAATCCGCCAACTGGTGGACATAGCCGGAGTGAGTAAAGGTCGCGGTTTTGCTGGCACTATTAAGCGTCACGGATTTTCCAGGGGTCCTATGGGCCATGGATCCAAACATCACAGAGCAGTAGGCTCTGTTGGGCAGAGTGCCACTCCATCCAGGGTCATCAAGGGCAAAAAGATGCCTGGTCGCATGGGAGGAAAACGTGTTACCGTGAAGAATTCCATGGTTGTTGACGTGCGGCCTGATGAGAACCTGCTGTTGGTTAAGGGGTGTGTTCCGGGTTCCATTAATCAACTTGTATATGTGCTAATAAAATAGAGGAGACAGGGCAATCCATGACAACCCTGGCAGTTTATAACGCACAGAAAGAGAAGGTCGGTGAACTGACAGTAAGTGATGCCGTCTTTGGTGTGATACCCAGGAGAGGGATACTCCATGAAGTAGTCAGGTGGCAGATGGCCGGGAAACGGGCCGGTACCGCTTGCGTAAAGACGCGCAGCGAAGTCAGCGGAAGCGGAAAGAAGCCTTTTCGTCAGAAAGGAACCGGCCGGGCCCGCGCAGGCAGCAACAAGTCGCCCTTATGGAAGCGAGGCGGCTCGGTATTTGGTCCGAAGCCAAGGGATTACAGCTACGGCCTGCCTAAAAAGGTCCGCCGCTTGGCGCTGAGGATGGCGTTAAGCACAAAGATCGAGGGTGATCGTCTCCTGGTCCTCAGGGATTTTGGCCTGGAGCAAATAAAAACCAAAGATATGAAGCGCCTGCTTGACCGTTTTGATATACAGAAGGCCGTAATAGTAACCGACACACCGGATCAGATATTGGAACTGTCCTCGCGTAATATTCCCAATGTCAAGATTCTGCCCTTGAGAGGTATTAATGTGTATGATTTGTTAAAATACGAATATGTGATAATCAAGGAACCGGCTGTCGGAGTGATCGAGGAGAGGCTGCAGCCATGAAGGAACTGTATTCGGTGATAAAGGTCCCGCTGATTACCGAGAAGGCCACCTTACAGAAAGAAATGGCAAACCAGTTGGCCTTCAAGGTGGACCAAAAGGCAAATAAAATCGAGATAAAGACTGCAGTGGAGAAGATCTTTAAAGTGAAAGTCCTGTCTGTTCAGACCATCAAGGTCAAAGGAAAGCCCAAGAGAGTCGGTCGATTTACAGGTAAACGCCCAAGTTTTAAAAAAGCCGTTGTAAGGCTGTATCCCGGGGAAAGTATCGAGTTCTTTGAAGGTGTATAATGCCGATTAAAAAATACAAACCGACATCTCCGGCCAGGCGCGGCATGACCGTATTGGTGGACCGCGAAATTAGTGATAAGGCCCCTGAGAAATCGCTGGTTGAGTCCCTCAAGCGCAGCGGCGGCAGAAACTCCTGCGGGAGAATGACTGCCAGGCACAGAGGTGGTGGGCACAAGCGTAAATACAGGACTATAGATTTTCAGAGACATAAACTCGGTGTGCCTGCAAAAGTGGCTGCCATAGAGTATGATCCCAACAGGTCCTCGAGGATCGCCCTCTTGCAATATGTTGACGGGGAAAAGAGATACATTCTGGCCCCTCTGGGACTCAAGACCGGTGAGTTCGTTGTGTCTGACGACGTGGCGGACATACATCCAGGGAATTGCATGCCTTTAAAGAATATTCCCCTGGGTACTTTGGTCCATAACGTGGAATTGCGTCCAGGCAAGGGCGGGCAGATAGTAAGAAGTGCCGGCAGTTCGGCCCAGATAATGGCCAAGGAAGGTAAATACGTACAATTGCGCCTTCCAAGTGGAGAAGTAAGAATGTTTCTCAATACCTGCCGGGCCACTGTTGGCCAGGTAGGAAATCTCGATCATGAAAATATCAAATTAGGCAAGGCCGGCAGGAGCCGGTGGCTTGGCAGACGCCCCAGGGTGCGCGGAGTAGCCATGAATCCTGTTGACCATCCCATGGGGGGTGGTGAAGGGAAATCTTCCGGCGGCAGGCATCCATGCAGTCCGTGGGGAATGCCGGCAAAGGGTTATCGCACGAGGAAGAAGAACAAGCCCAGTGATTCATTCATAGTACGAAGCAGGCATAAAAAGAAGTAGTCTTTGGAAATAGGAGAAAACAGGTGCCAAGGTCGGTAAAGAAAGGTCCTTTTGTTGATGATCACCTTATGAAAAAAGTGCTTAAGGCCGTTGAGACCAAAGACAGGCGTGTCATCAAGACATGGTCCAGGCGATCCATGATTGTGCCTGAAATGGTGGGTCTCACCTTTGCTGTGCACAACGGACGGAAATTTATCCCTGTATTCATTACTGAGAATATGGTTGGACATAAGCTTGGCGAGTTTTCGCCGACCCGCACCTATTACGGCCACGCTGTTGATAAAAAATCCAGGATCCGGAAGAAGTAAGAGGGCATAGCACCAATGGAAGCCAGGGCAGTTGCCAAATACTTAAGAATTTCTCCGCAAAAGACTCGGCTGGTTGCCGATGTCGTTCGAGGCAAATCTGTTGGAGAGGCCTTGCAGATCCTGAATTACATGCCCAAAAAGGGCGCCAGGATAATTAAAAAGGTGGTTGAATCAGCTTTGGCCAATGCGGATCAAAATCCAAATATCGATGTGGATATTCTGTACATTAAAAAAATCGCGGTGGATCAAGGCCCACGACTGAAGAGATTTCGTCCCAGGGCAATGGGCAGGGCCTGCAGAATACAGCATCGTTTTTCTCATATAATGGTGGTATTGGATGAAGAATAGTTCACTCTCTGTCAAAAAGTGGTACGGTTACAGGAGGATGCCTTGGGTCAAAAAGTAAATCCGATCGGTCTGAGACTGCGGATAACGCGCACGTGGGACTCGCGCTGGTTTGCCGAGAAGGAGTATCCTGCCCTGATCCTTGAGGACTACAAGATCAGAAAGTTCATTAAGAATCAGGTCTATCATGCAGGAATATCAAAAATTGAAATAGAAAGGGCTGCACAGAGATTACGCATCCGTATCTTCGCCGCGCGTCCAGGGATAATTATTGGCAAGAAGGGTGTGGAAATTGAGAGCCTGAAACGGTCTTTGGAAAAAATGATCAGACGTCGGGTAATGATTGACATTACAGAAGTCCGAAGACCGGAAATAGACGCTCAACTGGTAGCTGAAAACGTTGCGGGTCAGCTTGTACGGCGCATTTCTTTCCGGAGGGCCATGAAGAGGGCTATAAGCATAGCACGCAAGTTCGGCGCACAGGGTATAAGGATTGCGAGCTCCGGGCGTCTGGGTGGCGCTGAAATGTGCCGCACCGAATGGTATCTCGATGGCAGGGTACCGCTGCATACCCTTAGGGCGGATATTGATTACGGCCAGGCTGAAGCAATGACTACTTATGGGGTAATAGGTATCAAGGTTTGGGTGTTCAAGGGAGAAGTTCTGCCTGACAAAGAGTCTGAAGTTGCTGCAATAGAGATATAGTTGGGGGAATAAATGCTTAGCCCGAAGAAAGTCAAATACCGCAAACAACAGAAAGGCCGCATAAGAGGCATGGCACAACGGGGAAATAAGCTGTCCTTTGGCGATTACGGCCTTAAAGCCATCGGTCGCGGCAGGATCAAGGCCCAGCAGATAGAGGCCGCCCGGATAGCTATCACGAGGCGCGTAAAACGCCGTGGAAAAATATGGATACGAATATTTCCGGATAAGCCTGTCTCCAGTAAGCCCGCCGAGACCAGAATGGGCAAGGGTAAGGGCTCAGTGGATTGTTGGGTAGCAGTGGTTAAGCCAGGCAGGATGCTTTATGAGATGGAGGGTGTAGATGAGGCTTCTGCCAGGGCCGCCCTGAGGCTGGCACAATATAAGCTTCCGGTTCCCACCAAGATTGTCGCCAGGAGTGAAATGTTATGAGCGTAGCTGACAAACTCAGGGAACTGAGCACAGAAGAAATTCAGCAAAAAGAAAAAAATCTTCGGCAAGAGCTTTTTAATCTGCGGTTTCAGCAGGCTACTCACCAATTGGAAAATGTAATGAGGATTCGTGCCGTGAGGCGATCGATAGCAAGAACCAAAACAGTATTGGCAGAGAAAATTGCTGATTCCGGGGTATAGCAATGGAGAGTAGCATGAATGCCGGCAGGAAATCCCGCAGGATGCTTATTGGCACTGTTGCCAGCAATAAGATGGACAAGACAGTGGTTGTTAAGGTCGTTCGGCGAGTCCGGCATCCGGTATACGGCAAGTATATACAGCAACAAAAGAAGTACATGGCTCATGATGCAGGTAATAGCTGCGGAATTGGCGACAAAATTCTGATAGAAGAGTACCGACCTATGAGTCGACGCAAACGTTGGCTTGTTAGAGAAGTTATTGAGAAGGCTCTCTAGGACAGGAAAAGAAAGGACAGGATCATATCATGATCCAGCAAGAAACATTATTAAATGTCGCCGACAATTCAGGTGCAAAACGCGTGTGCTGTATTAGGGTCTTAGGCGGAACTCGTAGGCGTGTTGCAAGCATAGGGGATATAGTAATTGTCTCGGTCAAGGAGGCCATACCAAATTCCAAAGTGAAAAAAGGTGATGTGGTTAAAGCCGTTATAGTACGGACCAAAAAAGAGATACCACGGGTTGATGGCTCCTGGATACGATTCGACGAGAATGCAGCGGTTTTGGTAAATCAATACGGAGAACCGGTTGGCACCAGAATTTTCGGACCAGTGGCCAGGGAGCTCAGGGCAAAACGTTTCATGAAGATAATATCGCTTGCACCCGAGGTGCTTTAGTTCAGGGAGATCGGGTCGATGAAGAGCGTAAAGACATATCTGAGAAAAAATGACCGGGTAATGGTAAAGGCCGGCCGGGACAAAGGCAGGGTCGGCAAGATACTCTCCATTTTGCCTGCAAAAGGAAGGGCGCTTGTTGAGGGTGCACAGATGGTCAAACGCCATACACGCCCGGGGCCCGGTACAAGTGGCGGCATTTTAGAGAAGGAAGCATCCATCCATTTGTCTAATTTGTTGTTGATTTGCCCCAAATGTACCGAATCAACGCGAATATCCAGAAAGATACTGGAAGATGGGGATAAAGTCCGCGTCTGCAAGAAGTGCGGAGAGGTCATCCCGACAGAAAAAAAGTAGGCCTTGTGGAGGCATTCAGGCATGGTCCTCTTGGAAGAGAGATATAAAAAAGAATGTGTTCCAGGATTAATGGAACATTTTGGATATAAGAATTTCCACCAGGTTCCAAAAATCGAGAAGGTGATCTTGAATATGGGACTTGGCGAGGCAATTGAAAATCCAAAGATATTAGACTCCGCAGTTGAAGAATTGACCCTTATATCCGGACAGAGGCCGGTCATTACCAGGGCCAGGAAATCAATCGCAGCCTTTAAGGTGAGAGAAGGGATGCCTGTAGGGTGTCGCGTGACCCTCAGAGGACAACGAATGTATGATTTTCTCACCAAACTGATTAACATTGCCATTCCCAGGATCAGGGACTTCAGGGGTATATCGCCGAAGGCCTTTGACGGAAAGGGTAATTACACATTGGGCATTAAGGAGCAGATTATCTTTCCGGAAATCGACTATGACAAGATAGACAAGATCAAGGGAATGAATGTAACGGTGGTTACCAGCGCCAAAACTGATGACGAAGCTCGGTACTTATTGGATGCTCTTGGAATGCCGTTTCGTAAGTAGAATTCGTTGAGGAGGGATCTTTGGCTAAAAAGGCGTTGATATATAAGGTACAGAGGAAACCAAAATTTGATGTCAGAAAATATAATAGATGCCCGATTTGTGGCCGTCCACGTGCCTTTATCAGAAGATTTGGCTTATGCAGAATATGTTTCAGGAAAATGGCCTCACAGGGTGTAATTCCAGGGGTCACCAAAGCCAGTTGGTAGCTGTATAATTCCATACTTTCGGGAGATTTTTTTATGTCTATGACTGATCCTGTAGCGGATATGCTTACACGGCTCCGAAATGCCAATAAGGCAAAGCATGATAGGGTTGACATCCCTTTCTCTAATTTTAAGATAGGAATTTCGAAACTACTTAAAAAAGAAGGTTATATAAGCAACTTTCGTATCTACAGAGACAGACGACAGAAAATTCTTCGGTTGTTTCTGAGATACTCAGACGGGCAACCTGTTATTCTTGGATTAAAGCGGATAAGCACACCTGGACGACGGGTATATTGTAAGAAGGACGCAATTCCAAGGATAAGAGCCGGGCTCGGTACTGCGGTGATTTCTACATCAAAGGGTATCATGACCGATGCCCAGGCCAGGAAAAATAATGTTGGCGGAGAAGTTGTCTGCGCCATTTGGTAGTCTGGAATTTTTTTATGTCTCGAATAGGTAAAAAACCAATAAATGTGCCTTCGGAGGCCAAAATTACCATAGATGGACGTATCATTACTGTCCAGGGCCCCAAGGGCACCTTGAGTCTGGAAGTACATCCCCTGGCAATCGTTGAAAGAGATAGGGAACAGCTGATAGTCAGGAGAGCCGAGGATACAAGGCTGGGCCGTTCAATACATGGGTTGTGCCGGACACTTATAAATAACATGGTAATCGGGGTCACAAAAGGATTTACACGGGAGCTTCTATTAACAGGAGTCGGCTACAAAATTGAAGAAAAGGACAACAAGCTGGTATTTCACTTGGGCTATTCTCATCCGATAGAATTTCCTCTTCCTGAAGGAATCAAGGCCCGGGTAGAACGGCAAAAACAAATCAGTCTGATCCTGGAGGGATATGATAAGGAGCTTTTGGGGCTCACTGCTTCGAGAATCCGATCTCTCAGGCCGCTGGAGCCATATAAAGGCAAGGGAATCAGTTATGCTGATGAACGTATAATCCGCAAAGCCGGAAAGGCTGCTGCACAGTAGCTATGGATTTCGGAACCATCTGGAACAGTGTGTATGGTTAAGTAATTATGGCAAAGACAAGCCCTAAGCTGAAAGCGCGTTTAAGGCGCAAACAGCACATACGTAAGCGCATATCAGGGACGGGAAATCGTCCACGGATGGCAATTTTCCGGAGCAGTAAACACATATATGCTCAGATTATTGATGATGAACGAGGCATTACAATCGCGTCTGCTTCCTCCTTGACCCCTGAGATCAGAAACAAGGCAGGGGATCTTGGAGACAAAACGGCAGTTGCTAAAGAAGTCGGCCGGATTGTTGCCCAAAGGGCCAAAGGAAAAGGTATAAACGCGGTGGCGTTTGACCGTGGCGGATATCTATATCACGGCCGAGTAAAGGCCCTCGCAGAGGCGGCCAGGGAAGCCGGCCTTGATTTCTGATTCGGGCTCGATTTGCCAGCGGGTGAATCCTGCGAAAGCCTGACATCTGTCAGGAAGCATGAAGTGTCAGGTGTAATGGGTGGTAGTTGCTGGCCTTAAGGAGGTGTCGTTGCAGGAAGAATATATAAAAAACGAACAAGAGCTGATAGAAAAGATAGTTTATATTAACAGGGTGGCCAAGGTAGTCAAGGGCGGAAGGCGCTTCAGCTTCAGTGCTCTTTCGGTGGTAGGTGATGGGGCGGGAAGAGTCGGTTTCGCCATGGGAAAGGCCAGAGAAGTTCCTGAGGCACTCAGAAAGGCTCGCGAGAAGGCCATTAAGTCTATGATTCAGATACCAATGGTAAGCAAAACCATACCTCACGAAGTAACAGGTCATTTTGGTGCGGGCAGGGTTTTGTTGAAACCTGCATCACCAGGTACCGGGGTCATAGCCGGGGCGGTAGTAAGAGCAATCATGGAGGCGGCGGGAATTCATGATATACTGACCAAGTGCCTCGGCTCCAATAATCCACACAATGTAATGCATGCCACATTTGATGGTCTGGAAACCTTGCGTGTTTCCGTATCCAGGGCAAAATGCCGGGGCAGAAGCGTCGAAAAATCGCAGTATGATTACAGTGCAGAGAGTCCTGAAATATGATTCCCGCTCAAAATGCCTCACACGCAAGGTGCTAAGATCAGCTCAAAAAATTATCGTAATTAACCCCTTGGGTATTTTCAATGGAATCACGGTATATAAATTAATTCACTGATAAGGAGCCTGTATGATTACACTGGATTCATTAGGGCCTCATCCCGGATCCAAATGCGGGAAAAAGCGCATTGGAAGGGGACCGGGTTCTGGACATGGAAAAACGGCCTGCAGAGGTCAGAAGGGCCAACGATCCAGATCTGGCCCCGGTATTCGCCCAGGGTTTGAAGGAGGTCAGATGCCGTTGTACAGGAAACTTCCGAAACGAGGTTTCAAGAACCGTTTCAGAAAGGTCTACGGCGTATTGAATATTGGTGATCTGGCAAAGATCGGGCATGAAGGAGTGGTGGATATTGCCTTTCTGAAATCACGGGGACTTATACGTAAACGTTATCATCTCCTGAAAATATTAGGTGATGGAGAGATACGGCAACCGCTGACTGTTCGTGCTCATGCAGTCAGTGAAACAGCCAGAAATAAAATAGAGACTACTGGCGGACGGATAGAGATCATCAAGGAACGGGGCCGGGAGGCAAATATTGCTTAGGGGATTAGGAGGCATAGGCCAGGTCCCGGAGCTGCGCAGACGCATCGGTTTTACCCTGCTTATGCTGGCTGTGTATCGGGTCGGAGTCCAAATTCCTACTCCCGGTATTGATGTTGCGGCCATGGCGTCCTTCTTCGATCGCGCCCAGGGGACGCTATTTGGTATGTTCAACATGTTCTCCGGGGGAGCTCTCAGGAAAATGTCCATTTTGGCCTTGGGCATAATGCCTTATATCAGTGCTTCCATCATTATCCAGCTCCTTACAGTAGCAATTCCGCATCTTGAGGCCTTAAAAAAGGAAGGTGAGGCGGGAAGAAAGAAGATCAGCCAGTATACCAGGTATGGTACGGTGGGCCTGAGCCTTATCCAGGGGCTTGGAATAGCAATTGCTCTTGAGAGCATGAGAGCACCAGGTGGTGCTCCGGTAGTAACAGAGCCCGGCTGGCCTTTTCGACTTTTAAGTGCCCTGACTTTTATGTCAGGAACTGTATTTCTGATGTGGCTTGGAGAGCAAATCACGGAAAGAGGGGTAGGTAATGGTATTTCTCTGATTATCTTTGCAGGTATTGTAGCCAGAATGCCTTCAGCCATTATAGATACATTCAGCCTGATGCGTACCGGGGATATACATCTGGCACTGGTCATATTTCTCCTGGTGATGATGGCGGCCGTAATCGGATTCATATGTTTTATGGAGCGGTCGCACAGGCGTATTCCGGTCCAATATGCCAGAAGAGTGGTGGGACGAAAGGTATATGGAGGACAAAGCACCCATCTGCCCCTGAAAGTAAATACTGCAGGAGTAATACCACCGATTTTTGCATCGTCTATTATGATGTTTCCTGCAACCATGGTAAATTTTATCCAGGTGCCTTGGATACAGAGTATAACTCAGAGTCTGAGACCTGGAAGTTTTGTCTATGAGACGATCTTTGTAGCAGCCATTATCTTTTTCTGTTATTTTTATACAGCCATCATCTTCAATCCGGTTGATATCGCAGACAACATGAAGAAACATGGCGGTTATGTCCCGGGCCTCAGACCAGGAAGGCGCACTTCTGAATATATTGACAGGGTGCTGACCAGGATTACCCTGATAGGTGCCATTTATGTTTCTGTGATTTGCGTTTTGCCGAGCATATTGATTTCAAAGTTAAATGTTCCTTTTTATTTCGGTGGAACCGCCCTTCTGATTGTCGTGGGTGTGGGCATGGATACCATGGCTCAAATTGAGTCCCATCTTATCACCAGAAGCTACGAAGGATTTATGAAAGGAGCCAGGCTGAAGGGAAGAAGGTAGTCTGTGGTGTATGAACGGAGAGCCGTTCATACATAATTTGGAATTCTAAGTCTTGAACTTACAAAAGGAACCAAGGTAAATTTGATGTCCAAAGATGATGCCATACAGGTTGAGGGAAAGGTGCTTGAAACCTTACCTAACGCCATGTTTCGCGTTGAGCTTGAAAATGGTCACAAAGTACTCGCGCATATTTCAGGTAAGATGCGTATGCACTATATAAAAATATTGCCTGGTGATACAGTAACCATAGAGCTGTCGCCCTACGACTTGTCCAGAGGCCGGGTTATATATAGGGCCAGGTAATCTTCGTTACAGGTAAGATTAAACCTGGTACGGAAAGGTATATGTCATGAAGGTTAAAGCATCAATCAGACGTCGCTGTAAGGAATGCAAAATAATCCGACGCAGAGGCATACTGCGCGTGATTTGCAAAAATCCAAGGCACAAACAGCGACAAGGATAGCTAGGGGGTTGATCCGTGGCAAGAATTGCAGGTGTTGAGCTGCCAAAAAACAAGAGGCTGGAGATTGCGCTCACGTATATTTATGGAATTGGACGCACAACCGCCCAACAAATTCTGGATAAGGCAGAAATTGACAGAAACAAAAAATCCGATGATTTGACTGATCAAGATATCACGTCGCTGCGGAAGACTATCGATGCCGGCTATAAAGTAGAGGGAGATCTTCGTAGAGAGGTGTCATTGAACATCAAGCGATTGATGGATTTCGGAAGCTATCGGGGACTCAGGCATCGTAGAGGACTCCCTGTTAATGGGCAGCGCACTAAAACAAATGCCCGTACGCGAAAGGGTCCCAGACGTTCAGTGGTCAAAAAGAAGAGAAGATCATAGTTGCGGAGGGCAGAAGAATATGGCATCACCGAGAAGAGGTGGTCGAAAAGAAAGGAAGAATGTGCCGGAAGGTATTGTGCACATACAATCTACTTTTAATAATACTATAATTACCATAACTGATAAACAGGGCAATGCGATTTCCTGGTCAAGTGCAGGGACCCAGGGCTTTAAGGGTTCCAGAAAAGGCACGCCCTTCGCCGCCCAGGTAGCGGCAGAAAACGCTGTACGAAAGGCAGCAGAACATGGCATGAGAAGTGTTGAGGTCCATGTCAAGGGGCCAGGGTCCGGAAGAGAGGCAGCATTGCGGGCCCTCCAAATAGCAGAATTTAAGGTTTCAATTATTCGAGACGTTACATCAATACCTCATAACGGTTGCAGGCCTCCAAAAAGACGTCGAGTATAGAACTGTGCCGGAAAGGGTGTCAAACAAGATTCTTATATTCCCAATTTATTGGAGGAAATTCTTTGGCTAGATATACAGGTCCACGATGTCGTTTGTGTCGCAGGGAAGGTTGCAAGCTTTTTCTTAAAGGAGACAGATGTTATTCAGATAAATGTTCCTTTGAAAAACGCAGTTATGTGCCGGGAGAACATGGACAGGGCCGGATAAAGGTCTCTGACTATGGAATTCGTTTGAGAGAGAAGCAGCGGGTTCGACGTATATATGGATTGCAGGAGGCACAATTCAGGAGTTATTTTAATAAAGCTGATCGTCAAAAGGGGGTCACGGGTACTAACCTCCTATTACTCCTGGAAAGGCGTCTTGACAATGTAGTTTACCGCCTTGGCTTTGCTGAATCCAGATCACAGGCCCGCCAACTGGTTCGTCATGGACATTTCACCATAAATGGGAAAAAAACGGACATACCGTCTTTCCTGGTAAAACAGGGAGATGAGATCAAGATAATGGAGAAGAGCAAATCTATAGTTCCTATCAAGCAGGCGCTAGGGACAATTGCCCGCAAGGGTGTGCCTGAATGGCTTGAACTGGATGAAGATAAGTTACAGGGTACAGTTAAGACAATGCCTGAACGAGGACACATAACTACGCCCATTCAGGAGCAGTTGATAGTTGAATTCTACTCTAAGTAATAACTTGTGATTCAGTGCTGATCGGCCTTATATGGCAAAAGAATTAAATTATATCCAGAGTAGAAGGGGCTTAGATAGACAATATGACTGCTGAACAGACTCCATACTATCGCAATTGGCGGGAATTAATTTATCCCAAGAGGCTGGAAGTTAATAGTGCAACACACACGAATTCATATGGCAAATTCAGTTGTGAGCCTCTGGAGAGAGGCTATGGTATCACGCTGGGAAATGCCTTGCGCCGTGTACTCTTGTCTTCTCTGCAGGGAGCTGCGATTGTTTCTGTAAAAATAGACGGAGTGCTGCACGAACTGGGAACCATACCAGGAGTGATAGAAGATGTAACCAATATTATACTTAATCTGAAGGGCATACATCCGAAGATTTTCGGAGAAGAAGAAAAGACCTTGATATTGGAAAAACAGGGCCCGGGAGAAGTACGTGGTGAAGATTTAATTGCTCCGCAGGGTGGGGTTGAGATACTGAATCCAGATCATCATATTGCCACATTGACAGAAGATGGAGAGCTGCGGATGGAAATGATGGTCAAATGGGGCAAGGGATACGTATCTGCTGAAAGCAATAAGGATCCAGGCCAGCCTATAGGCACTATAGCTATAGATGCCCTGTTTTCTCCGATTCAGAAGGTCAATTTTGTTGTCACAAAAGCCCGTGTCGGTCAGATGACGGACTATGACAAGTTGATCATGGAGGTATTAACCGACGGCACCATCCTTCCTGAGGATGCAATCGCCTATGCCGCAAAGATTTTGAAGGATCAACTTACGGTATTTATTAACTTTGACGAGAAGGAGGAATCTGAAGGAGATCAACTCTCTTTTGATTTTGAAGGTAAGATCGAATATCTGAACCGGAAAATTGATGAGCTGGAGTTTTCTGTACGCTCGGCCAATTGCCTTAAAAATGCAAATATTCACTACATTGGTGAGCTGGTCCAAAAGTCAGAGCAGGAGATGCTCAAGACCAAAAATTTTGGACGGAAATCTCTGCAGGAGATCCAGGAAAGCCTCGATGGCATGGGATTGCATTTGGGCATGAAGCTTCAGGGATGGAGCCCGCCTGAGAAAACAGACGTAGAAGAAAATAATAAAGAAAAAAAAGGTGGTCGGTAATGAGACACCGAAGACGGACGGACAGATTGGGGTGTAAGACCCCTCATCGCAAGGCAATGCTCGGAAATATGGTTACATCGCTGTTAAGGCATGGTCGAATTGTTACAACAATTCCAAGGGCCAAAGAGGTCAGGCGTGTGGCTGACAAGATGGTTACCCTGGCAAAAAGATCGGATCTCCATGCAAGGCGTCAGGCGTTTTCAGTCATACGTGATCGCAAGGTCGTTACGAAGCTTTTTGATGAGTTGGGGAAAGAGTTTGCTGGCAGAAATGGCGGTTATACCAGGATAATAAGGAAAGGCCCGCGAAGGGGAGACTGCGCCATGATGTCTATTGTGGAACTTGCCACCAGCTCCCTGGAAAAGCCAAGGCCTAAACGCAGGACCGCCCAAGAGACGGCATCTACTGAATCTGTGATCCCGCAGGCTGTTCCGGAGCCGTCTGTGGATGAACCGGAGAGCATGAAAGAGGAAGGACCTGCCGGGGAAAGGGGTAAAGTACATGGCTAAGATGGCCGGAAAACAGATGGTCATAGAGGCCCTCAAGCAGGAAGGTGTCGATGTTGTCTTTGGCTTTCCCGGCGGGGCCATTATTGATGTCTACGACACCTTGGAAAAAGACGGCACCATAAAGCACGTCCTGGTACGGCATGAACAGGGAGCAGCCCATGCCGCCGATGGTTATGCCAGGGCTTCCGGAAAGGTGGGGGTGTGCATTGCCACATCAGGTCCGGGAGCCACCAATACCGTAACTGGAATAGCAACAGCAAATATGGACTCGGTTCCCATAGTTGTATTCACTGGTCAGGTACCCACCGCGCTGATCGGTAATGATGCCTTCCAGGAAGTAGATATCGTCGGCATTACACGTCCTTGCACAAAGCACAATTACCTTGTTAAAGACGCCAGAGACCTTCCTCGAGTTCTTAAAGAGGCCTTTTATATCGCCAGGTCGGGCAGGCCGGGTCCGGTCCTTGTAGATCTTCCCAAGGATGTGCAGAACGCCAAGGCCGAGTTTGATTATCCGCAGGAGATAAAGCTGCGTTCCTATAATCCGGTTACCGAGCCTCACGGCAAACAGATCGAACGGGCCTACAGATTGATAGAGAAGGCAAAGCGGCCGGTTATTTACGCAGGTGGCGGAGTAATCATATCTGATGCCTATAAAGAACTCAGGACATTTGCTAAAGCGGCTTATATCCCTGTAACCATGACCTTGATGGGGCTTGGCGCATTCCCAGGCACCCACGAGCTGAGTCTGGGTATGCTGGGCATGCACGGTACATATTGTGCCAACATGGCCATGGCAAACAGTGATCTGATCATTGCTATCGGCGCCCGCTTTGACGACAGGGTTACCGGAAAAATCGAGGCATTTGCGCCAATGGCCAAGATAATTCACCTGGACATAGACCCGACATCCATTCAGAAAAACGTCAGGGTGGATGTACCTATAGTGGGTGATTGCAGGAGGATACTGAAGAAGCTGTTGGACGCCGTAAAGGATGCCGGCCGCCCTGCTGAAGCCTGGAGGGACCAGCACCAGGCGTGGTTGGAGCAGCTTGATGCATGGGGAAAACGCCATCCCCTCACATATAAAGAGGAGCCCGGTGTCATCAAGCCCCAGTATGTTATTGAAAGGCTGTATGAGATGACAAAGGGGCGGGCCATCATTACTACGGAGGTCGGCCAGAACCAGATGTGGACTGCCCAGTTCTATAAATTCGACGAGCCACGGACCCTGCTGACTTCCGGTGGCCTTGGAACCATGGGTTACGGATTCCCTGCTGCTATCGGGGCCCAGATGGCCTTCCCTGAAAAGCTGGTGGTGGATGTAGCCGGTGATGGCAGCATACAGATGAATATCCAGGAGATGGCGACCGCCATGGAGCAACGCCTGCCTGTGAAAATAGTCATTCTGAATAATCAGTTCCTCGGCATGGTCAGACAATGGCAGGAGCTGTTCTATGATCGCCGCTATGCAGCTACCGAGTTTGAAATGACCCCGGATTTCGTGAAGCTGGCCGAGGCGTACGGAGCAAAGGGTTTCAGGGCAACCAGGCCGGAAGAGGTCAATGATGTGCTCAGCAAAGGTCTTGAAGTGGAAGGCCTGGCGATTATGGAATTTGCCATAGCCCGCGAGGAAGGGGTATTCCCAATGGTCCCGGCAGGAAAGGCTACAACTGAGATGTTGCTCGTTTGATATTGATGATAAGGAGCTTGGCCCAATGAAGCATACTCTCTCCGTACTGGTTGAAAATACTCCTGGTGCCCTGTCCCGCATAACAGGGCTTTTCAGCGGGCGGGCATTTAATATCGAGAGCCTTAATGTGGCTGCAACCCTGGACCCGACCCTGTCTCATCTCACTCTGGTGACCATGGGCGATGAATTCATAATTGAGCAGATAATCAAACAGCTCAGGCGCATAGTGGATGTCTTCAAGGTCGTGGATGTGAGTGAGGGCGAATTTGTTGAGCGCGAGATGGCCCTGATAAAGGTCCGGGCCGAGGAAGAATCCAGGGCCGAGATACTACGCATGTGCGATATATTCCGCTGCAAGGTCGTTGACGTAAGCCCCAAATCTTACACTATAGAGGTTACCGGACCTGAGTCTAAGCTGAAGGCAGTAATAGAGCTCCTGCGTCCCATTGGAATCAAAGAAATTTCGAGAACTGGCACCATAGCTATGATAAGAGAGAAAAAGACTATGTAACCGTTCGCGGGTTTAGAGGTTCAGGGTTCAGGGTTCACCGAAAGTCTGAGCAGTTGTTTTGTGAATTTCGAACGGTCTTGCACCGATTAGGAAAGGTAATTAATCATTTCCCGGCTGACAAGGAGTTTTAACGGTTACCAGGAAGGAGCTATAAGAGGATGAGGATTTACTACGAACAGGACGCCCCCATGGACATACTTCAAGGGAAGACCATAGCTATAATCGGCTATGGCAGCCAAGGGCATGCCCATGCCCAGAATTTGAGAGACAGCGGGTTGTCCGTTGTTGTGGGGGAACTTCCCGGAACATCAAATTACGATCTTGCAATCAAACACGGGTTTGAACCAGTAAGTGCCGGAGAGGCTGCAGCCGAGGGAGATCTTGTCATGGTCCTGGTACCTGACCATGTCCAGGCACAGCTATACAAAAGTGACATCGAGCCAAATCTGAAGACCGGGGACATGCTCCTTTTTGCCCATGGCTTTAACATTCACTTTGGCCAGATAATTCCTCCGGCTGACGTAGACGTCACAATGGTGGCGCCCAAAGGTCCGGGACACCTGGTGCGCAGGGAATACGAAAGGGGAGCCGGGGTGCCCAGCCTGGTAGCCGTACATCAGGATCACACTGGAAAAGCCCTTAAAAGGGCACTTGCCTATGCAAACGGCATAGGAGCCGCCCGTGCGGGCGTCATTGAAACCACGTATAAAGAAGAGACCGAAACCGATCTCTTTGGCGAGCAGTGTGTGCTCTGTGGCGGGGTCACTGAGCTCATAAAGGCCGGTTTTGAGACCCTGGTTGAAGCGGGTTATCAACCGGAAATAGCGTATTTCGAGTGCTGCCACGAACTCAAGCTCATAGTTGACCTGATTTACGAAGGCGGTCTGGCACAGATGCGTTACTCAATCAGCGATACCGCGGAATATGGCGATCTTACCAGGGGGAAACGCATAATAACAGAAGAAACGAGAAAGGAAATGCGCAGGATCCTCGAGGAGGTTCAGAGTGGAAGTTTTGCCAGGGAGTGGATGCTGGATAACATGGTCAATCGTCCTGTATTCAACGCCCTCAGGCAGCGTGAAAAGGAACATCCCATTGAGGAGGTCGGCTCCCGCCTGAGGGATATGATGGGCTGGCTTAAGAAGTAGCCTTGGTTTTTTCTTGGCCCTTTAAACATTTACGCTTCATGGCGGTCGGCAGGGCCTTTTGCAGGATTTCAACCGCGGGCGGATAGCACACCCAATTGAGATCTGCACCGGATTATGCTTTGAAATCCTGCAAAAGGCCCTGCCGACCGCCAGATATGGAGTAAATAATCTCTAATAAGCCCTTAATGCATTCTCATCGCATTCCGGTTGCCAGGGAAGGAACTCCTTTTATAGGTGGTGCTGTCCTGGCCGCTGTGGTATTTGCTTCACTCAACTGGTCTGTTACGGCCATAGTCTTTTTTGTGATTGCAGGCTTTGTCCTGTTCTTCTTTCGGGATCCAGAGCGTATAATTCCATCAGGTTCAGGCCTGGTGGTATCGCCGGCTGACGGTCGGGTCATAGATGTGGCTGAAGATGACAGGGATTCCCTTGGCGGAAAAGATGTAAGGCGAATCAGTATATTTATGAGTATTTTTAATGTGCACGTAAACAGGGTTCCAATTACAGGTCAGGTTCGACAGATTTCATACCGGCCCGGATCTTTCTGGCCTGCTGACCGTAAAAGGGCCTTGCTCGAAAACGAGCGGAATGCCATCTTGATCTGCGGCGAGGACGGAATAAAGCTGACCGTTGTACAGGTAGCGGGTATAATAGCCAGAAGGATTTCCTGTTGGGTTAAGGCCGGTGATAATGTTAAAATCGGTGAACGCTTTGGACTCATTCGTTTTGGGTCCCGTCTTGACGTGTATGTCCCAAAAACCGTCTCAGTGTTGGTAAAAAAGGGTGACCGGACAAGGGCCGGGCAGACGGTTCTTGCCCGAAACGGCAGCAACTAGCAGTTTCCAGTTCCTTATTTCTAACAGGGGGCTCTCATGGCAGAAAAGCAAAGCAGTGATTCGGCAGACAGGGTTTCAAGACGCAGAATATATCTCCTTCCAAACCTGCTGACCTCGGCAAGTTTATTCAGCGGGTTCTATGCCATTATTGCCGCTATCAAGGGTAATTATCAGGCTGCTGCCGTGGCCATTTTGATAGCCGGTATCCTGGATGGTCTGGACGGAAGGGTGGCCCGCTGGACCCGTACTACCACCAGATTCGGTCTGGAGTATGATTCCCTTTCAGACCTGGTGGCCTTTGGGGTAGCCCCGGGCATACTGGCCTTTATGTGGGGGCTGCAGGACTACGGCCGGCTGGGATGGCTTGCCGCCTTTCTGTATGTGGCAACCACTGCTCTCAGGCTGGCCAGATTCAATACCCTGAGCCAAGGCGGCAATAGCCGCGAAAGGAGTTACTTCCTTGGCCTGCCATGCCCCTCTGCAGCGGCCGTACTGGCTACATCAGTGCTTTTATGCCAGCATCTCGGAATATTTGGGCCGGTGCGCCATGTGACAGTGCTGATCACGGTCTACGGCCTCTCTTTTCTGATGGTCAGCAATGTGCGTTACCACAGTTTTAAGGAAGTTCGCTGGCTTCAACAGCATCCTTTTTCCGGTATGGTGGTGTTGATTCTGGGTATAATGGTAGTTGCTACAGAGCCAAAGGTGACCCTGTTTGTCCTTATGGTTACCTATGTGATATCCGGGCCTGTGTTGATGTCCCTCAGAGTTCTGAGACCCAGGTCGTTGAGGTCCGGTATAAGACATCAAAGTAAAGATGTTTTCCATGGCAGGGACAAGGGGACTTAGGGGCCTGTTCATGCTCCTTGGCAACAGTGCGGGAAGTGAACAATTACTGGGAAGTAAAGAAAATGAGCAGCGGTGAAAGGATAATAATATTTGATACTACATTAAGGGACGGTGAGCAGTCCCCGGGTGTATCCCTGAACGCTGAAGAAAAACTCCAGATCGGAAGGCAGTTGAGAAAGCTGAACGTCGATGTAATCGAGGCCGGATTTCCTGTTGCCTCCCAGGGTGACTTTGAGAGTGTTCAGCGCCTTTCACAGGAAATCAGGGGGCTGCAGATCGCTGCCCTGGCCCGTGCCAATGAGAAAGACATCGATACGGCCTGGGAGGCGATAAAGGAGGGAGAAAATCCTCGAATACATACCTTTATTGCCACTTCTGATATCCACCTCCAGTATAAACTGAGAAAGACCAGGGAACAGGTATTGGATATGGCCAGGACTGCGGTAGGGTATGCTGCAAAATACACAGGCAATGTGGAGTTTTCCGCTGAAGACGCAAGCCGGAGCGATCTGGATTTTCTGTGCAGGGTCTTTGAGGCAGTGATAGATGCCGGTGCCACAACGGTCAATTTTCCCGACACAGTGGGGTATGCTGTACCTCATGACTTTGGCAGGATGATCAGGTATGTAATCGAGCACACGCCCAACATCCACAAAGCGGTCCTGAGCGTACACTGTCACAATGATCTGGGACTGGCCACAGCGAATGTGCTGACGGCTTTGGAACAAGGTGCAAGACAGGTGGAGTGCACTGTAAACGGCATAGGTGAAAGGTGTGGAAATGCCGCCATGGAAGAGGTGGTCATGGCCATCCGTACCAGGCGAGACGTCCTTCCCTATGACACTGCGATATCCGCTCAACATATTATGGCTACCAGCCGGCTGGTAAGCATGCTTACCGGAATGGTGGTCCAGGCAAACAAGGCCATAGTAGGGGCCAATGCCTTTGCACACGAGTCCGGAATCCACCAGGACGGTGTCTTAAAGGAACGTACGACCTATGAGATTATCGATCCCAAGGACATAGGTCTTAGCAAAGGGATCCTGGTCCTTGGAAAACACTCCGGGAGACATGCCCTTAAGGCAAAGCTTGAGGAATCAGGCTACAAGCTCAGTGATGAAGAGATCGATAGGGTATTTACGAGGTTCAAGTCGCTTGCAGACAAAAAAAAGGAGGTTTATCCGGAGGATATTGAGGCCCTCGTGGCAGAGGAGGTACTCAGGATTCCGGATCGTTATCGTCTTGTTTATCTCCATGTTGCCGGTGGCAGCGGCATAAAACCGACCGCAACCGTGATAATAGAAATAGACGGCAAAGAGGTTGACGGAGTGAGCACGGGGGCCGGTCCCATAGATGCGGCCTACAAGGCAGTGGCCGAGATCGTGAATACTAAAAGCCATCTGCTCCGTTTTACTGTAAATTCCATTACAGGAGGCACGGATGCCTTGGGAGAGGTCACTGTGCGTCTTGAAGAAGACAGCCATGTGGTCACAGGCCATGGAGCCGATCCTGATATAATTACTGCCAGTGTCAGGGCATATTTGAACGCCCTGAACCGTCTTGTATATATAAAGGAAAATGCGCTGCAAAAGAAATGTTGAATTGTGAATCAGGGTTCCGAGGTTCAGGGGTTCAGGGTTCAAAGGTTAAGGATTGCTTTTCTTTTTGTAACTTGCATTAACCCCATACCTTGAATCTTTGAATCCTTTAGATGAATTTGCTGCATCGAACCCTGAACCTTTGAACCCGTGAACGGTTACGAGAGCATGTTATGAGCCGGCCGATGACAATAGCCGAAAAGATCCTGGCTGCCCATGCCGGCCTGGATAGCGTGGAGCCTGGTCAACTGGTCGAAGTCTATGTGGACTTTGCACTGGGCAACGACATTACAGCCCCCATTGCCATAAAGACCTTCAGGCAGGCAGGCGTAAGGGCTGTTTTTGACAGGGAAAAGATTGCCCTGGTGTCAGACCACTTTGTTCCCAACAAGGATATTATGAGTGCCGAGCAGGCCAGGCTCCTCAGGGAGTTTGCCGCCGAGCAGGGTATTGTTCACCATTATGACGGTGGTGAATCCGGAGTAGAACATGTGCTGCTTCCGGAAAAAGGACTGGTGCTTCCAGGTGAAGTCGTTATAGGAGCCGACAGTCATACCTGTACATACGGTGCATTGGGGACTTTTGCTACAGGGGTGGGGAGCACTGATCTGGCCGCCACTATGATGACAGGAAAGACCTGGTTCAAGGTGCCGGAGTCCATAAAATTTATATACAATGGAAAACTCCGGCCCTGGGTCGGTGGCAAGGATTTGATACTCTACACCATAGGCGATATCGGTGTGGACGGGGCCCTGTATATGGCCATGGAATTTACGGGTACGGTGATTGATTCCCTGTCCATGGCAGGCCGGTTTACCATGTCCAATATGGCCATCGAGGCAGGTGGCAAAGTGGGGCTTATTAATCCTGATGATACGACCCTAAGCTATTTGACTGGCCGGACAGGCAGGGATTTTACCGTTTATCGCAGTGATGAAGACAGCCGATACGCCAGGGTTATTGAGTATGACTGCAGCGATATAGAACCTCAGGTGGCCTGTCCCCATCTGCCTGAAAATACCAAGGGTATTTCAGAAGTGGGAAACATACCTCTGGATCAGGTGGTGATAGGTTCCTGTACCAATGGACGTCTGGAAGACCTGGCCCTTGCCGCTGGGGTCATATCCGGACGGCATGTGTCAAAAGGTCTTAGACTGATAGTCATTCCTACTACTCCCTCAGAGTATACCCAGGCCCTGGATAAGGGATTTCTCAAGACCTTTCTGGATGCCGGCGCGGTTATAGGGCCACCCACCTGCGGACCCTGTCTCGGAGGGCACATGGGGGTTCTTGCCAGGGGGGAACGGGCCCTTGCAACGACAAACAGGAATTTTGTGGGCCGGATGGGACATCCTGAGAGTGAGGTATATCTGGCAAATCCGGCCATTGCCGCTGCAAGTGCGGTATTGGGTAGAATCGGAAGTCCTGATGAGCTGTAAGGGAAAAAAGAAGTATTAAATAACCACAGAGATCGTCAAATAGTTGAGTCGTTGAGTGGTTGAATAGTTGATTAGTTAAGTGGTTATTATATGAACTTATATGGTTTGCATAAAAATTGGACACTTGATGTAGTTGAAGGTCTAATATACTGATTTAACATTTATTTTCCGACTCAACGACTCAACTATTTAACGACTTAACCACTTAACGAGGTCTGAACCATGAAAATCAAGGGAAGGGTCTGGAAATTCGGGGAAGATATAAATACCGATGTGATTATCCCGGCACGCTATCTAAATACCTCGGACCCGGCAGAGCTTGCCAAACACTGTATGGAGGATGCCGATCCTGATTTTTCCAAAAAAATAAAACCGGGAGACATAATAGTTGCAGGAAAGAATTTTGGTTGCGGTTCTTCCAGAGAGCATGCTCCCATAGCCCTTAAGGCGGCAGGCATTGGTTGTGTAATAGCCCCGAGCTTTGCCAGGATATTTTATCGCAATGCGTTTAATATGGGTCTTCCGATATTCGAGAGTGATAAGGCAGCCGAAGCCCTCAAAGAAGGCGACGAGGTGGAGGTGAATGCAGATACAGGAGAAATCCGGGACCTGACTACAGGAGATGTCTTCAGAGCACAGCCCATACCTCTATTCATGCAGGAGTTGATTTCAGATGGGGGACTGATCCCGCATGTGCTTAAAAGCTTGTAAATGTTGAATTTTTCTTTTTATAAAGGTAAATATTCAGTGAACCCGTTATATCCTGCCTTGGAGCGGTTTACCTTTTTCCGGGTTTCAAGGCTCACTCATCGCAGACCGGAGAGGCAGTGCAATCCGGCCCGCTACCCAAAACCCCGAAAAAAGGCAAACCGCTCCTGCGGCAGGGCACGGATGGCAACCGTTCACTGGCAGGGGATATTTCTTTGAACAGTTTAACGGAAGCCCCGTAGTTTTCTCGGCTTTTAAGGGGCTGAAGTGTGAAGTGAAAAGAAATATCCCCTGCCAGTGAACGGTTACGTGGGGCCACGGGTTCACAAGAATATTTGCTTATAAAGGGTTTAGATAATGAATACTTACAAAATTGCTGTTATTCCGGGAGACGGTACAGGCCCTGAGGTTGTGGCCGAAGGTGTAAAGGTCCTCAAGGCCGCATCTGATCGTTTTGGATTTAATCTCGATTTTACCTGGTATGATTACGGCGGAGAGAGATATCTGCGAACAGGAGAGGTCCTCCCGGAAGGGGCAGTGGAAGATCTCAAGCAAAACAAGGCCATTTATCTCGGGGCTATCGGTCATCCGGATGTAAAGCCGGGTATTCTGGAAAAAGGGATACTCCTTGCCCTGCGATTTGCACTGGACCAGTATATAAATCTTCGACCGGTTATCCTCTATCCCGGCGTGGATACACCCCTTAAGGATAAGGGGCCAGAGGATATAGATTTCGTAGTCGTCAGGGAAAATACGGAAGGCCTTTATACCGGAGCCGGTGGCGTGCTCAAGAAAGGCACTCCGGATGAGGTCGCTGTTCAGGAATCCATCAATACAAGAAAGGGTGCGGAGCGATGCATCCGCTTTGCCTTTGAGTACTGCAGGCGTCGTAATAAGGCAAAGAAGCTCACCCTCTGTGGAAAGACCAATGTGCTTACCTATGCCTTTGACCTGTGGGAACGTACGTTCTATGATGTAGGCAGGGAGTACCCTGATATTGCAACAGACTATGCCCATGTGGACGCTACCTGCATGTGGATGGTCAAAAACCCCGAATGGTTTGATGTAATAGTCACTGATAATATGTTCGGGGACATCATCACGGATCTTGGGGCCATGATACAGGGAGGCATGGGTATTGCCGCAGGAGGCAATCTCAATCCTGAGGGTGTCTCCATGTTTGAACCTATAGGCGGCTCGGCCCCCAAGTATACGGGTAAAAATGTCATTAATCCCCTGGCCGCCATCTGCGCCGCCCAGATGATGCTGGACTACCTGGGTGAGATTGAGGCCGCAAAGGCTGTTGAAAATGCAGTCAGGAAGGTGGTCAGCGAGGACCTGAAGAGCCTTTCAGCAGGCAGGATGGGCTATAGCACCACCGAAGTAGGGGATCTGGTGGTTGAGGAGGGATTAATGGGTTGAGGAAAGAGTCATGGCAAAGACTTTTAATGTGGCAGTAGCAGGTGCCACCGGTGCGGTCGGCCAGACCATGATAAAGGTTCTGGAGGAGCGGGATTTCCCTGTAGGAGAGATCCGTTTTTTGGCTTCCGAGCGTTCCGAGGGAAAGGAGCTCTCCTTCAAGGCGGAAAAGGTCCGGGTCCGGAAGCTTGATCACGATTCTTTTGACGGTGTGGATATAGCAATTTTTTCTGCCGGCGGAGACAGGAGCCTCACCTTTGCTCCTTCGGCTGCAGAGGCCGGCGCTGTAGTCGTGGACAACTCAAGCGCATGGCGTATGGATCCGGAGGTCCCTCTGGTAGTGCCGGAGGTAAATCCCCATGCCATCTCAGGCTATAAGGCAAAAGGCATTATAGCCAATCCCAACTGTTCCACCATCCAGATGGTTGTGGCCCTTAAGCCATTATACGACTGTGCCCGGATAAAACGCGTTGTCGTATCTACTTATCAGGCCGTATCGGGCACCGGGCAGAAGGCCATAGTTGAGCTTGAGGATCAGGTGAAGTCCTGGGCCGAAGGCAGGACTCTTGAGCCCAAGGTCTATCCGCACCAGATCGCCTTTAACTGCCTTCCACACATAGATGTCTTCATGGACAATGGCTATACCAGGGAAGAGATGAAGATGGTGAATGAGACCAGGAAGATCATGGAAGATCCCGAGATCCAGGTCTCTGCAACTGCCGTAAGGGTACCTGTATTCTACAGTCACTCCGAGGCGGTCAATGTGAAGTTCGAACAGAAGATCAGCGCATCCAAGGCAAGAGAACTCCTCACCAATGCACCCGGGATTAAGGTAATCGATGATCCTTTCAGGAATGCCTATCCACTCGCCCTGGAGGCTGAAGGACAGGATCTGACTCTTGTAGGCAGGATAAGAGAAGATATCTCCCAGGCAAATGGACTTGATTTCTGGGTGGTGGCTGACAATATCAGGAAAGGGGCGGCCACAAATGCCGTTCAGATAGCAGAGTTGCTGGTGGAGAAATATCTGTAACCGTTCAGGGTTGAAAGGGTTCAGCGTTCAGGGTTACCTTTGTCCCGCTGTATTCGCTGAATATCGGCCAAGAGACTGGGTTCAAAACCAACTGAACCTTTGAACCGGGAACCATTGAACCTAATAAAACTGAAAGGAGGTATGTCATGACGGAAAAAGCGGGTCACTATTCCGCGGATTTTGAGAGGGCACTGCAGGTAGGACGTCCGCCCAATGTAGTTAGGCTTTTCCCTAACTCAAAGGCCCTGCTGGTAAGCGGCAAGGCCATTGACAGGGCAATGCGGACCAAAGGCAAGGCCATGACTATTGCGGCTAACGGCAGAAATTATCTCATCATTCGCGGCGTTTTGGCCGCCGCTCAGAGGGCCAATGCAGCCATACTAATAGAGATAGCCAGGTCGGAAGGCGGTGCGAATGCCTATTGCGCGGTCAATTACTGGAACATAGCCAGGCAGGTGGATCAGGTCTGCAATGAGCTGGGAATCACTATACCGGTAGCAATTCATGCCGACCACTATGGCATCAAGAAAGAAGAAGATGTCGAACCGGCAAAGGTAGAGATCCCCACCCTGTTTGAAGCCGGCATGACCTCCATAGCAATTGATGCATCACACCTCCCCGATGACAAAAACCTCCTTGCAAATCTGCAACTTGCTCCCTTTATCCCCGAGTGGGCCGGGCTTGAGACCGAAGTGGGTGAAATCAAAGGAAAAGAAGGGCTTTCGACAGTTGATGAGGCCTTGTTCCTGATACAGGGTCTTAACGCCCATGATATCTTCCCTGACTGGATAGCCCTTAATAATGGCTCCACCCATGGTATTGAGGCAAGTGACTTGGGAATACAGGTAGAATTGACCAGAGAGATTCACGAGGCATTGGCCAAATACAAGGTCTCCGGGGCACAGCACGGCACGTCCGGCAATAACTCGGACAGACTGCGGGAGATCGCCTCAAAGACCAATACCACCAAGGCCAACGTAGCCACTGCCCTTCAGATGATCTCCTGGGGTCTTGAAGTGAACGATTACGGCAATGCCGTAACAGATGAAGACGGCAATTTCATCAAGATTGCAGGAGAAGGGGTGACAGAGGAACTGTGGGCGGAGATGACGGCCTATGCACAGTCCAAAGGTCTAAAGGGAGGGAATTTTAAGAAATTGAATCTTCCCTTTGAGAACAAGATACTTGGTCTATCCAGGGATATAAGGGAAAGGATGGCCGGACGTGTGGAAGATTTTGTCTATAACATGCTGGTTAATGTCTTTAATGCCAAGGATACCGCACCATTGGCAATAGATGCCATACTGACCGCAGGGTCCTATGACCTCGGTCCCAAGACTCATCGACAGGAGGATCCCGAAGACTGGACTGAGAGCAAGATCATTGAACGGGCCGTCACGATTAATCAATAGCGATAATGGGGAATAGGCGGCTTTCACGATTAACGTCTGATGCGAATCACCGGAGGACAGGCCCGGGGGCGGCGCTTGATAGGGCCCAAAGGCCGCTGTTTACGTCCTACATCAGATCTTGTACGTGAGGCGCTATTTCAGATCCTGGCCGTCCGCCTGAAATATCCCTGGGAATCGTGCAGTGTTCTCGATCTCTTTGCCGGTACCGGGGCATTGGGGATTGAAGCCCTTTCCAGGGCCGCAAGGGAGGTCGTCTTTGTAGATCACCACAGATCGTCCCTTGATCTCATCAGGCGAAACCTCAGTTTGTGCGGCTTCAGCGAGCGCGCGAAAGTTGTCCGGGCCGATATCAGGACCGGTTCGAAATCACTTGGTCTGGTTCTCAAACATGGGCCCTTTAATTTGATATTTGCCGATCCCCCATATTCCCAGGGCCTTGGTAAAAAGGCCCTGGAATGGGTAGCAGAGACTGGCGCCTTGGCCCCCGGGGGATGGATGGTTGCTGAAGAGTCTAAAGGAGAAAAGCTTCCTCACAAAGTTATATCCAGCCGTGAGACTGAGAAGAAAGGGCATGAAACAAGATCATCCATTCAACTGATGGACAGGCGGATATACGGCCAGACTGAGCTCTGGTTTTACAGGTCAATACAATGCAATCACCAAATCCAACATCTCGCATAGCAGTATATCCGGGCACCTTTGATCCGGTGACCAACGGCCATTTGGATCTTATTGATCGGGCATTAAAGCTTTTTGACAGGGTAGTGATCGCCATAGGTATCAATCCTGTTAAAGAGAGCCTGTTTACCCTGGAAGAGCGTCTGGAGATGGTTCGTGAGACAATGGGAACAAACGGAAGAGTAGAGATAACCAGTTTTGATGGGCTCTTGGTGGATCTTGCCGCCAGGTATGGGGCCTGTGCCATACTGCGGGGATTAAGAGCCGTCTCGGATTTTGATTACGAGCTCCAGCGGGCCCTGATGAACCGCAAGCTGTCCCGCAATATAGAGACCGTATTCCTGATGACCGGGTTCCGCTGGATTTATATAAGCTCCACCATAGTCAAGGAGGCCGCCCGTTTCGGCGGCAGTCTTGAGGGGCTTGTCCCGCCATTGGTAGAAGAGCGTTTAAGAAAGGCGTTTAGGTAAAGGCCCTGAGATTTTTTGTCCGGAAGTTTACCCTCGATTAATTAATGGGATTTGTCCACCGCAGCATTGCGAATCGGCTGAAGTCATTATCCGTGGAGAATAATCGCGCACCATGTTCAATAGCCAGTGCGGCAAGATGCGCATCAGAAGTTAAATTCGCGGCTGTTCCGAGGGGCATGAGAAGTTCCTTCAGGATAGACCAATGCCGCTCTGTTGCGACAATGATCCTGGACGGCGGCTGCCTGATCCATTCATCAATGATCTCCAAAGCAATCTCTGATGAAAGAGGCGTTGGCATAATTCTGCTGTTGGTAGTAATCCTCAAAAAACCTAAAATGACGGTCCATGCAAATCCGAAGGGTTCATCGCTTGACAGGGATGCTTCGAGCCACTTCTTTGCCTTGAGATGATGGGGAGTATCTTTATTGATAGCGTAAATTAATAAATTGATATCGACAACTTTCATTTCCGAAGTGAAAGCTTCCTGGCGATTTCTTCGGACTCAAGGTGCCCTGCAAGATCTAAGGCATGATCAAGATCTGCACGTGGAGGGTAACCGAGAGAATACGTTTTGCATTTATAGGGCTTGAAGGATTTCGGTTTATTGAAACCCTTCAGGCCTGCTCTAAGGACCTTATTCACTATCTCCTTAAAAGAAGAACCGGTATCATTGGCCTTTTGTCGCAATTCACGAAAAAGGTCATCATCTATTGTAAGCGTTGTTCTCATAAAAACATCATAGCATCTATATTATAGTTGTCAAGTCATCATTTATCGGTATTATATTGATGCTATTGAATCTGGCGTATCCTCCAAGCACCTGAAGTGCCATCGCTATGCCCGCTCGACACACACAGACTCGGGCCATCTGCCAAACCGGCAAATGGCCGGATAGCCACTTTTTGCCCGCCATGCTGGCGGGGAAAACGTCTTATGTTTATCTCCAGTGCCCTGGTATCCACCTTCCCCGTGGACCGTGATGTCCTGGTACCCATATTTTACCTGGTTTTGGGGAAACCAGTTTTTTCCAATGACCCGGCTTCCAGGTCCCGTCCGGCCTATAGTGTCCCGGCACCCACGTCTTTCCTGGATGCACCGGCCCGGTGTACTTCCAATGACCGGGCACAAATATTCCGCTTGGCAGTGTGTGAGGAGCTACCCAAATAAAATTTGGTCCTGGTTTGGGTGGCCTTGCATGGGTGCAAGAAGAAGAAAGAAATGGCAGAAAATTGATGCAGGCAATAATGACCATAATTTTAAACAGCTTATACATAGCATCCTCCTTTTTTCATGAGAAAATTAAAGTTGTTTTTTTAAGTCTTTTAATATTATCAAAATCTACCCCCATGGACATTTCCAATCTTCACATCAAAGTTATTCAATGGTCAATAACATCCTTTTAAAGATTCGCCAACATTTCCCTCAATATAAATATTCGGTGAACCCGTGGGCCGCTGTATGAGTTGCCATCCGTGCCTTGCCGCAGGAGCGGTTTGCCTTTTGCAGGGTTTTGGGTAGCGGGCCAGTATTGCACTGCCTCTCCGGTCTGCAATGAGTGAGCTTTGAAACCCGGAAAAAGGTAACCGCTTCAAGGCTGGATATTAGCGAGGAGGCGTATTAAGCCTACCTGGGTGCAGGGCCGAAGCCAGGTAGGGAGTCCCCCCGACGACGGGGGGATTGAGGAGGCACCTTTAACCTTTATGCTTATGCTCTAGAAAAACTTGATGAAAAAATTGAAGAGTCACATAATTATTGTACTTTAATTTTAAATACAGGTGATCTCATTTTCATTGACAAGTTCCGATGACGTTGTTTCACTGGATAACTGTATTTATTTTTGTGACACGGATTGCGCTGCTGGTGATTTGTTTGGAATTCAGGCAACTGAATTTAGAGGACGCAACAACCACCGGCCGCCCTTTTCTTTCCCCCTGCTCCATGCGTCCTGCTTCATCAGACCATACATCCGTGCAATCCGTGTCAGAAAAAGGCAGCGTTTTAAAAAGCTGCCCTTCAGTTTTTAGCAGATCGGGACAGGATTAACCCTGTTTGATTTCGATCTGTTTTGCCTTTATCTCTTCCTTTTTGGGGAGGACAATCTTTAAGACACCCTTATCGTAGGATGCATCTATTTTGTCAGAATTTACTGCTACAGGAACTCTGATTGTCCTGGAAAAGGCCCCGTAGCGTGTCTCGATGCGATGGAAGCTCTCTTTCTTTTCCTCGGTCTTTTGCTTCTTTTCCCCTTTTATTGTCAGCAGATCGCCGGATATGGATATGTCAATATCCTTTGGTTCCATACCCGGGATTTCCGCTTTTACAATAAGGGAATCCTTTGTCTCTGATACATCTAAAGCAGGCACCCATTCCCCTCTCATGGGCAGGAATTCCCTTTCACCTGCAATATTTTCCCAAAGATCTTCCATCTCCCTTCTAAGATTGCTCAGTTCACGAAATGGTCTCCATGGTGTGACTTCAAACATGGTGCATACCTCCTTGTATTTTAAAATATTTATTATGCGGCCGAATATTCAGTAAAAAATATAAGTCCTGAGTTCCTTGAGTCAAGCAAGTTTCTGTCTGAAAATTTCCAATGGACAGAAAATATTTTTGAATGTGCTTACCTGAAAATAACTCCGGCAGGACTCGTTATTTGCCTGATCAAGAGGAAGTAGATATAATACTTGCAATGATGTTCTTGTAATTGAGCAGGATGCACGGCTGTGAGGTGGATTATATGATTCCGCTGCAACCTTAAAAACTTTTTGGCTTTATACGATAAATAAAACATGATACAGGGGCTGATTCCTCCTGAATAGACAAATTCATAGGTATAGGGATCATGAAAGAGGAGTTTTGGCATGGCTGAACAGGATGATGGCAAAAGCCCGCTTACTCAACCCTTTAATATAAGGGATTGCGCACTTGTCTCCATGGCCACTGGTTACAGGGCCCAAAACCTGAGAGAATTTAAAGAGGGGCTGCTGAGGGTCCATGAGAGCAGCATATATCATCACTTCTGGGGGCGTTTTCTGGAGCCCCAGTTTGATGAACCTGAGTACAGTAATGATTTTGCAGCCTGGGTATATCATCGTCTTAACGAAAAGGCCTTGGCGGAGAAGCTGAGTGTTATTGACCCAACTGACTATGAAGATATTGAATCAGTCAGAAAGGAATTGGTGGAGCGGGTAGAAGACAGGCTGTACGAGAATGAATTCGTGCCCTGGACAAGGGCCGATCAGCAATTTCATTTTATCCGTTCCCAGATAGTGGTATTGGATACCGGGCGTTATCTGGAGAGGCCGTCAGATCTGCCGGCCGCAGTGGCAAAGATGACCATCGGCAGCGTATTTTACCACTTTATAGATGCCCGCAAGAGGACAGAAGACAGAAGTGACGACTTCAGCGCGTGGTTAATAGGATGGGGCGATAAATATAATGATCTCAGGCTTAAGCTGATGGCCGTTGATCCATTCTTTTCTTCTCTGAAAGAATTGCGTCATATGGTCACCATGGTGCTGGGGGAATACTTCAGCGGAGTGAACTCGTGAGCGAATTCCTTGACAGATACGCAGAAGTTACTGGCCGGGACGTAATAAATCACCTTTATCAACTGGCTGCCCCCCTTAAAGGCATGAAGGTTGTTCATATAAATTCCACCAGGGAGGGAGGAGGAGTGGCTGAGATCCTCAGAAAACTCGTCCCCATGATGGAGGCCCTTGGCCTTGATGTGATCTGGGAAGTATTGGAGGGCAGTCCTGATTTTTATCAATGCACCAAGGGGTTTCACAATGCCGTCCAGGGCTCTCCAACAGATATTTCAGAGGCCCTGCTGGAGACCTATGAGACCGTTAATGCAGAGAATGCGGAGAGACTCCGGCCCGTCCTTGAAGAGGCTGACTTTGTCTTTATACATGATCCTCAACCAGCGCCGTTCCTCAACTTCTGCCCCAACAGGCGCGGAAAGTGGATATGGAGGTGCCATATAGACTGCAGCCGTCCGTATCGCCCGGTATGGAAGTATTTAAGGAAGTGGGTAGAGGGCTATGACGCCAGCGTATTCTCCCTGGCGCAGTTTGCCCAGCTCCTGCCCCACCCCCAGTACCTGATCGCCCCCAGTATAGATCCCTTGAGCGAAAAAAACATGGACCTTCCCAAAGAAGAGATCAGGAGCGTCTTTGACCGCTTTGGCCTGAAGCCGGATTTACCCTTTATTTTGCAGGTTTCACGTTTTGACCGGTTTAAGGATCCCCTTGGCGTGATAGAGGCATTCAGATATGCCAGAAAGATGGTGCCTTTGCAATTGGTCCTGGCAGGCGGCGGTGCCACCGATGACCCTGAAGGCGAAAAGGTGCTTGAGGAGGTCAGAAAGGCTGCGGAAGACGAAGAAGATGTCCATGTACTGCTTCTTCCGCCGGATGCCCACAGGACTGTCAATGCCTTGCAGCGGGCCTCTGATATTGTGCTTCAGAAGTCCGTAAAGGAGGGCTTTGGGCTCACTGTTACAGAGGCAATGTGGAAAGGAAAACCAGTGATCGGAGGAGATACGGGTGGAATTCGTCTGCAGGTAATAGATCACTTTACCGGTTTTAGGGTAAAAAGCCCTGAAGGCGCTGCCCTGCGCATCCGTTATCTCCTGCACCGTATGGATAGGTTGGAGGAAATGGGCATCAGGGCAAGACGTCTTGTTCTTGAGAATTTCCTCCTGACACGGCAGTTGAAAGAATACCTTGCATTGATGATCGGCGTGCTTCACGGCCTTGAAGACCGGATAGAAGTGGTATAATTATAATAGAATTGATGAAGATGTCTTTTTCGCGCCGTAAGGGGGGATGGGATGAAACCCGCAAATCATTCTGACAAGAAAAGGAGGGGGTGTGGAAGGGCTGGGTACCAGGATAGTAGCAGTTTCAAACCGTTTGCCTATCCGACTGGTTAATGGACCGGATGGATTAGAGATAAAGCCTGGTGCAGGTGGCCTTGTAACCGCCCTTGCTCCGATCTTCAGAAACAAGGGAGGGATCTGGATTGGGTGGTCCGGAGGGACTGATGACGCCGATCTTGCCGGGCTCATGGAACCAGCGTCCCGTGAGGCCGGATATACCCTCCATCCGGTACCGCTTTCAGCCGATGAGGTCGGCGACTATTACTACGGATTCTCCAATGAGGTCATCTGGCCCCTGTTCCATGATTTACAGACCCGCTGTAATTTCAGGCCCAGGTACTGGTACCAGTACCTCAACGTCAACCGTAAATTCGCTGAGATTACAATAAAATACAGCAGCGATATCGATTATATATGGGTCCATGACTACCATCTCATGCATATGGCCAAGTTCCTCAAGGAGATTGGTGCGGAGAGGAACACGGGCTTTTTTCTCCATATTCCATTTCCGCCTGCGGACATCTTCATGAAATTACCATGGAGGGCCCAGATCCTCAGGGCACTCCTTGAATATGAACTGGTCGGTTTTCAAACACTCAGGGACCGCAGGAATTTTATCCAGTGTCTCCGTCATATCAGCTCAGGTATCAGGATTTCGGGAAGGGGACCTGTTGTTACCGTTATTGCAGGAGATAAACGGGTCAGAGTAGGTACTTTCCCTATCAGTATCAGTTACGATGCATTTGCCAGGGATGCAGAATCTAAAGAGGTGGCCGATATGGCATGGTACCTCCACGAGGCCTTACCGGATCGCCAGGTAATACTGGGTGTGGATCGCCTTGATTATACCAAGGGGATACCGGAGAGGCTCGAGGCCTTTAAAGACGCGCTTTCCCGCTTTCCTGAACTTCAGGGAAAGGTCACCCTGGTCCAGGTCGTGGTCCCCAGCAGGGAAGAGGTCCCTGAATACCAGGCACTTAAGACAGAGCTATACCGTCTTGTTGGTGAAATAAATGGACGGTTTACCCAGTCAGGCTGGGTGCCGATACATTATCTCTACAGGAGCCTGGACCGCTACGAGCTCTTGGCCTATTATCGTCTGGCTGAAATCGCCATCATTACTCCCCTGAAAGACGGGATGAATCTGGTCGCAAAAGAATACTGCGCCTGTAATCTGGAGGAAAACGGCGTGCTGATTCTCAGCGAGTTTGCAGGTGCTGCAGCCCAACTGCACAGAGGGGCTATCATGGTCAATCCCTATGATGTCGAAGGGATGTCTAACGCCATTCATCAGGCATTTCACATGGATCAAGCGGAAAGACATAACAGGATGCACAGACTCAGGGAGATAGTGCGTCACAGGGACATTTTCTGGTGGGTAAATAATTTCTTAAAGGCGGCCCTTGCCAAGGACCTTCGAGCGTTTCCTGCCGTTGAAGATTATGTGCTTGAGATCCCACTTGCATCTCATTAGCTCCATATGCAAAATTTCCATCTTTGGTTGGAGTAAATATTGTTCCAAGAGCAATGTCCCGATGGTTTCATTGCTTTTTATAGTTCTGGACAATACTTATGGCCGTCCTTTTAACCTCCATGGCAGGATCGTCCAAAAAAGGGAGGACCTGCTCAAGCCCTATTGACTTCATGACACCCAGGCGCTCAAGGGCAAGGGCCCTTATCTTTGAGTTGGGATCTTTGAGGAAGGAACGATAGAGTCCCTCGTGGTTCGTATGGTTGTCTAATTGCCCCAGGAGTATGAGTATGTCCAGTCTCAGAGAAGGTTCACCGCACTCAAGTTCTTTTCTGTAAATTTCAGCAACTTCCTTCTGCTTGTCCCTAAACCTCCACAGATTAAAAAGGATGGCCCTCTTCTGGTCCAGAGAGCATCGCTGCATCCTGTCGACCAGGAGTCCGATCACACGGCTGTCCTTCAGGTTGCACAGCGCACAGACCGCTACTTCCTGTATCTCTCCATCAGGGTCATAGAGACATTCAATCAGGGACAGAACCGCTCCCATATTACCTTCCCAGCCAAGGGCCAATATGGCACGGACCCTGATATCTTTATCAGGGCTTTTCAGGTCTGCAATCAATTTTCTGATTATGGCCTGAGGGTCATCCAGAAAGGGTCCTATTACGCTGAGGTGTAAAGCTGCCTGATCTCTGAGTTCGTCCGGCTCTTCAGGATCGCACATAATCTCATACAAGGGCCAGTAGACATCTTCCTTGGCAAAACTTCCCAATAATAAGACAATTTCTCGTCTGAGTTTAAGCTCCCCAAGCTTCAGCGCCCGAAGCAGTAAAGGTATTGCCTGGTCCTTTTCGGCAATCACCAGTCCTGGATCAGATATATATCTCTTGGCCTGGTTCAGAAGACGTTCACGGACGTCAAACGGGACTATAGATGACATAGATAATAGCCTAAGGTTAAGCGGTTCAACGTTCAGGGTTCAGGGTTTAATCCCTGACGCATCCATCACAATATCTCCACTTCCGCAGGTGCCAGAACGTCGGTCTCTTCCTTCGCGGTCCATTCGGGCAACTGGACTTCAGTGAACCTCCACCCGCAGTGGCGGAGTGTTCCTTTAAAAGGGGGATTGCCGTGGACATTGCCTATGAGTTTGATCCTGGTGGGGTCAAAATCCTCCTCTATTTCCACCTGGCTTCCCTCTGCAGCATTAAGCACTGGCGAAAGCCCAAAAACCTCCTTCAGCGCGGCCCTGCATCCTCGATGGACTTCTCTCACCGCGGCACCTATCTGTGCGTCGTCATACGGCTCTATGTCCTCCTGCAGGAAGTCAATGAGCCGGCCTTCCCGTTGGAGCAGGCCCAGAATCTGGACTATAGCGATCTCCGAGGCATGAGGAAATTGGTGATCCGGTGACGCCGTGACCTGGTGATCAAAATCGTCCTCGACCGTTGATTTGCTCAGAGGCGGCATTGTTTCAGGGGTTGTTGTGATTTCTTCTTTTGCTTTGGATTCGATAACTTTTTCTGTTTCCAAAGACGAAGTGATTTCTTTCGGCCATGATTTCACTATGAGATAGAAAATCAGTCCAACTGCCGGAGGGGCTCCCAGAATGGCGGGGCCGATCCAGTTGTTCATGAGAGTCGGGTCAAAATAGACTGCTGCACCCGCCAGACCGGTAAGACTGCCAAAACACAAAAGTGAACTTGCAAGTATCTTTCTGTGAAGATTGTCATTTTTCATAATTTCGTTTAACCTCTGA
Source organism: Deltaproteobacteria bacterium (assembly GCA_003194485.1). NCBI lineage: Bacteria > Pseudomonadati > Myxococcota > Myxococcia > Deltaproteobacteria bacterium. Next base: position 5,914 of record PQXD01000019.1, on the reverse strand, counting down.
ACCTGTGAACCATGAACCCTTGAATGGTTAATGTCTAATGGCACCAATCCATTTTGAGGATGTTTTCTCTGGCATTGACTTTTTTGATGCAAACCTTGATTTTTTCGTCCCAGGAATAGCTCTGTCCGGGTATTACCGGAAGTTCCACAGGCAGAAGGTAATCCGAAAGTACAGCAAGTATCTTGTGCGGACCTGTTTCCAGTACCCATGCGTCAAGTGGTGCGTCTTTCCTTTTTTCCATGTGCTTCAGCAGCCAGTAACGGGTCCTTGCCTGGCATACTGAAGCAGCAGCATCGAGGCCCTGCTGGAGGTATACGGCAAGTTTTGCCAGATCTTCTTTTGAGTGAAGAGGTTTATTTTCTGCCAGCGCGGATGTAATTTGCTGCTGCATAAGGAGATCGAGCCCGCGTCTTAATGGCGATGTTATCGTTGTGTATACATCCAGGCCAAGGCCGTGATGTATGTCAGGCTCAGTTCCGAGATTACCTTTACTGATGAGTCTTCTCTGCCTGAAATTTGCCAACATATCTGTTTCATTTCCGGAGATAATGCGATCCCTTGGCGGGGGTTGACTTCGGTAAAGTGCTGGAATTGCATGATCCTTTAAAAATTGGGCTGCTATGAAATTTGCCAAAATCATGCACTCTGCTACGAGAAAACGTGCCGGCCCGGGTTGAGAAAGCTCTACTTCCACATCTCCGGACTCATCAACCCGTATTACAAGTTCAGGGATGGGCAGAGGAAGGGCACCGTCTTCAATTCTCCTGGCCTGGCGGGCAATACAGAGTTCATAGAGAGTGTGAAACGGATGTCCTTCTACTATTCTTGACTCGGCGTCTTTATATGTGAGGCGTTCGTGAACATTGATTATGCTACGGACTATTCGTCGCGAGAGGATATTTCCTTTCCGGTCTAAATATATAAAGAAGGACAGTGCCCTGCGATCCTTTCCTGTCTCGAGACTCCACGCCCCATGGGAAAGTATTTCAGGAAGCATCGAAATTTTTCTGTCTGGCAAATAAATGGTTGTTCCCCTCTGGACTGCATCATTGAATATAGGGGTGCCGCGTCCTATCTGAAGCCCGATATCAGTTATATGTATACCAATTTCCCATCCGTTATCGACCTCTCTGAAGCTCAACGCGTCATCAAGATCCAGGCTTTCCGGCCCATCTATGGTAAAAGTATGGAGACCGGTCAGATCCTCCCGGCCTTCTTTTTCTGTATCTACCTGAAGTTCGGCCAGTGCTTCCGCCTGCTGGACTACTGCTTCGGAAAACCCTGTGTCTATTTCATATCGAAGTAACTCAAGATTTTCTTCTTCATCCCATATATCCGCCTTGATGAGGGTGAAAAAAGGGGCGGCGGCGCCGGTAATGCCCGCCTGCCTGAACAGTTCCCTGACCGAAACCGCTTGCTCTGACTCGCCGCCCTGTATACAGAAGTCTTTGATATTTGATATCCAGAAAGAAATATCCGGATCATCAAGATCTTTCATGGCCTTGTCCTTTTTCAATGGATCGTCTGACCACAGGTTCTCAAGCCACCGGCTTCCCTTGATAAGTCGCGCAAAACGTCTTGCCTCTCTTGCACGTTGATCCAGGATTTGTTTGACAGTCTCAGGAGATTGGACTTTTATCATCCCTTCCCTGAATTTGAAGTATGTATGATCGTCTATCACTGCCCGTATAAAAGCGGCCTCATGGTCGGATTCGACTGTATTCTCAAAGGCCAGTTCGGCCAGTTTTCCCGGAGACCAGAGCGACTGTTCGTCTTGAACCAGTTCCCAGATTTCAGGAATGTTGATTTTCCCTTTCAGTGCCTCCCTGCGGACAAAGATCTCGTTCAGTTCCTTGATACGGATATCTCTTGCCTTGGCGGATATCTGCTGCGTAGATACATGGATAAAGCGGCTGGAGGCGAGATTGATTTCCCTTCCAAGATGGGTAAGCAAGTGATATCTGGCTCCCTTTTTCGCAATACACTGTGCGCACATAAAGCGCTGGCCTTCCAGGAACTCAACTACCTGGTTGGGTGATATTTTCATCTGGCATAACCGTTTGCACTCCTGGTCAGAGTGAATAATTACCATCCTGCCGGGAATCAGGGAAGGAGATTCTTGAGTTCACCAACGGCTTGGTTAATGCCATAATTCGCCAATTCAGCGGCAGTAAGCCAGCGCATGCCTGTTTTCCTATACAGCCCGGCCTTGAGGATATTTTCCATTAATGACTGCTGTGTTTCATCAAAGGTATTGCGCCAGAGTATTGCTCCGTCCGAAACCCGGATTATTTGGAGGGTGAAGCCGACAGAGGCAGGACTTTTTACCGCGTACTCCCCGCCTATACGATCTTCGAATCTGAAAAGCTTGCCGTACAATACTGCATCCACTTTAAGCTCCTTTCCAAATGCCTGGATCAACCGGAGCCTGGAGGCCTTTATGTCCGCGGCTAACATGGAATTCATAAGACCTGTGCATCGGCCTTCAGATACAATCAGGAACCTTTGATTATCCTGAAGGGCTTGAAATAAAAGATGCGTCACTTTACTGGCCGCCTCCGGTGTTATCTTATGGATACCGGATAGAGTGCCGTTCAAGACACAGGTTGGCCTTTCCTCATGAGGTTGGGCAGATGCCCGGTCCATTGGAAGGACGGCAATCCGGTTGAGTGCTGGAAGCCGAGTCTGTTTTGTTTCAGCTCTTTTTTGAAAAAAGCTGTTGCATCCCGGGAAGACCAAAAGACAGGTAATCTGGCAAAATAACAGCAAAGAAAGGAAAATGGCCGAGGGGATTCTAAAATTTGTACTCTTCATGTCTGTGGCCTTATAAACTTAAGGTAACCATTCCTGCTCCTGCTTCTCAAAAATATAGTGCACCTTTGCTGGATAGAGGGCCTCTTAATCTGGGATCTAACTGTGTCGCTTTATCAATAGCCCTGCCCAAGGCCTTGAATATTGCCTCTGCAATATGATGGCTGTTTTTTCCATAAGGTACCTGAACGTGTAAGGTCATGCCGCTATTTGCTGCCAGGGCGCGAAGGAATACCTCAACCAGTTCTGTATCAAAATTTCCTACCTTGGAAGTAAGGAATTCCACCTTGTAGACCAAGTAAGGCCTGCTGCAGATGTCGAGGTTTACACAGGCAAGGGTCTCCTCCATAGGTATGGAGGCATTTCCAAAACGCCTTATACCGCTCAAATCCCCTAAGGCCTGAGTCAAAGCCTTTCCCAGGCATATCCCCAAATCCTCTGTCGTATGATGGGCATCGACATCCAGATCTCCTGCGGCATCGATATCCAGATCAAAAAAGCCGTGTACGGTCAAAAGTGTCAGCATATGATCCAAAAAGCCTACTCCCGTGTTTATGGAGGCTCTTCCCTGGCCGTCTACAGTAAGACTCAAATTTATGTCAGTTTCTTTTGTAGTTCTATTGATCTTTGCTTCTCTTGACATGGTGGTCACCTGCTAAAATCATTTTAATGTTAAAGCCGGATGAATTAATAGACGATGAGAATTTATATCTTGATAATGGTCTGGACAGTACTGTGGCGATGCAGAAAAAACCACCACTATTTTCCAACATAGAAGGCATTATAGAATCACTCCGAAAGGACTTCAACATCCGCTTTTTTGTTTTTAATGAAATTCCACAGGCGGTAGCCTGGGCCGGACGCGGTAATATAGCTATACATGAGAACTATCATTCCCACAGACGCCGATCATATCATGTTATATGCAGTGAAAAAGAGGACCTCCTTCGCTTTTGTAAAAAGATTGGTGTCCCTTCAAATTATGTTACAGCCTCAGATCTCTATAAGTTCTGGCATATGACCTGGTTTCCCGAGAAGGAACACAATCATGTATCCGGCCGGAGAAGGGATTTTCAGGAGCAATTTAACCTCAATCCCTGAACTTATTTCACTACTGCACCCCTGGAGGCGCTGCTTACCTGCCTTGCATATCGTGCCAGGTATCCCTGTGTGATTCGAGGTTCCGGCGGCTTCCAGTTGCTCCGCCTTTGATCCAGTTCTTCTTTAGCGACAAGGAGGTCCAATTTTCTGGCCGGGATATCGATTTCTATAATGTCGCCTTCTTCGACCAGACATATTGTACCTCCGTCAGCAGCCTCGGGTGATATATGACCGATTGCTGCGCCTTTGGTACCCCCACTGAACCTGCCATCGGTTATGAGGGCAACGTCTTTATCCAGCCCCATGCCGACCACAGCGGCCGTAGGAGAGAGCATCTCCGGCATACCCGGTCCGCCTCTTGGCCCTTCATAGCGGATCACTATTACGTCTCCAGCCCTGATTTTATTATTCAAAATAGCGTTGTATGCCTCGTCCTCTGAGTTAAAGACCCTGGCCGGACCGCTGTGCTTAAGCATCTCCGGAGCCACTGCGGACTGTTTGACTACAGCGCCTTCGGTAGCGAGGTTTCCGTGAAGTATGGCAATACCGCCTTCTTTGTGATACGGGCTGGTAACAGGATGAATTACATCGATATTGGTTATTGCCGCGTGCTCGATATTTTTTCCGACTGTGCAGCCGGTAACGGTCATTATATCCGTATCGATGCCCCCCAGCTTGTCCAATTCCCTGATAATGGCCTGGATGCCTCCGGCCAGATCAAGCTCCTGAAGGCTGTGCGGACCTGCAGGTATCATGTTGCAAAGATGGGGCGTCCTGACGCTGATTTCATTAAAGAGGTCCAGAGGCAGATCAACCCGGGCCTCGTTGGCGATTGCAGGTACGTGAAGTACCGTGTTAGTTGAACAACCAAGTGCCATATCCACAGCGATAGCATTTTTAAAGGCAGGCAGAGTGGCTATATCCCTTGGCCTTAACTCCATTTCCACCAACCGGACCGCCTGGACACCGGCCTCTTTTGCGAGGCGAATCCTGGCGGCTGATATCGCCGGAACAGTACCGCTTCCCGGAAGGGCCAGCCCCAGGGCCTCAGAAAGACAGTTCATTGAGTTTGCCGTGAACATCCCGGAACACGAGCCGCATGTAGGGCAAGATTCATTCTCGATTTCTTTGAGTTCCGCCTCGCTCATGCTTCCTGCCTTTACCTGACCTATCCCCTCAAATACGGAAATCAGGTTGACCTTTTGGCCTTTCCAGTCTCCTGTCAGCATAGGACCACCGGTTACGGCTATGGCAGGAATATTGAGCCTGAGCATTGCCATCAGCATACCCGGAGTTATTTTGTCGCAGTTCGTTACAAGTGCAAGGCCGTCAAAGGGGTGGGCCTGTGCCATCAGCTCGACCGAGTCAGCTATCAATTCCCTGCTGGCCAGAGAGTATCGCATCCCCTGGTGATTCATGGCGATACCGTCACAGACACCGATTCCGCCGAATTCCACAGGAGTTCCTCCTGCCATCCGGATTCCCGCCTTGACAGCGTCCGTGATCTGACGCAGATGGACATGGCCTGGGATAATTTCGTTAAAGGAGTTCGCTACGCCTATTAAAGGCCTTCGGAGTTCCTCGTCAGTATAGCCTATAGCCTTAAACAGGGCCCTGTGGGGTGCTCGCTCCAAACCTTTTTTCATTCGGTCACTGCGCATGATATCTTCCTTTCATTTTTTAATTGATTGATTTTTAACGCAGGATGCCAAAACAGGAAAGGAAAATCAAGGGAAAACGGATCTTCTGGATATTTCATATAAGATACAGGCAGCAAGCACCGGGTAGGCTGCTTGCCATACAATTACTGCCATTGGTCTGAAGATTCTTTCATAGAGCAACCATTTTTTGAGTCAACTCCTCAATTTTTCTAATTTTTTTTTCACAAAACGAAAAATTTGTCCATGACGGTGATTTTCCGTCAATGTTATTTCCGTATCATTTAACGTGCCTGTGGCGGCGATAGCCGGGTGCTTGACGGTTAGTATATATCCCCTCCTAT